>DATJDE010000478.1:0-3237 GCA_035497595.1 Rhizomicrobium sp.
TAAGGGCGAAGCCTATTTCGACGTCACCCACGATGAAACCCGCCCCTTTGTGGTGATGGTGGGCGATCGGCAGGTGACCGATCTGGGCACAAAATTCCAGATCAGGCGCGAAACCGCCTCCTTACGCGTTGCCGTGCTCGAAGGCCGCGTACAGCTTGATGAAAAGAACACCAGCGCAAAGCCGGTCGTTCTCAATGCCGGTGATGTGGCGGTCACACATGGCGGGGCCATCAAATTGGCGCGCCTCGATACCAGAGAGCTGGAAAAAGATCTGGGCTGGCAGCGCGGTGTGCTGGTGTTCGACAACCGCACGCTGGGCGATGTGACGGCAGAATTCAATCGCTACAACACACGCAAAATGATCATCACGGATCGCGCCGTCGCCGCCACGCGGATCGCGGGCACCTTCCGCGCCGACAATGTGGATGCCTTCGTCAACACGCTCGAACGCGTACTTGGCTTCCACGTCACACGCCGCGGCGAGGACATCGCCATCTCACACTAGCCACCAGTTTCGTATTGCGCGGCAATCTTTGCCGCATCAAGGGGGGAAATATGTCACTACCACGCACACTGAAATGCCTGCTCATCGCCAGCGCAAGCCTTGCCGCACTCACCGCAAGCGCAAACGCCGAACAGTTCGATATTCCGGCAGGCGATCTCAAAGGCGCGCTGGACTCCTATGCCAGCCAAACCGGCACGCAAATGCTGATCTCCACCGATGCGGTCAAAGGCGTGCGCACACGGGGCGTACAAGGCGACATGGGCGCCGCTGCAGCTCTCTCCCGCCTCTTGTCCGGCACAGGCTTCAAATCCGTCAACACAGCCCCCGGCGCCATCGGCCTTGTGCCCGCTGGCCGGTCGAGCGAGGCAGCAGACGTCGCCTCCCTGCAACTGGCACAGGCGACACCCGTTCCGCGCAGCACCGTGGAAACCGTCACCGTCACCTCCTCAAAGCTCGGCAGTCAGGATGTGCAAACGGTGCCGATCGCGATCTCGGCCTTCAGTCAGGAACAGCTCACCGCCACGCAAACGTCCGGCGGGCCAGATCTGGTGAAAAGCGTTCCGAACCTGACATTCTCAAAAACAAATTTCACCGGCTACAACATCCAGATCCGCGGCATCGGTACTCAGGCGATCTCGGTCACCACCGATCCGGCCGTTGCCGTAGCGTTCAACGACATACCCTTCATCCGCAATCACTTCTTCGAGCAGGAATTCTTTGACGTTGCACAAGTCGAAGTGTTGCGCGGGCCCCAAGGCACACTGTATGGGCGCAATGCGACAGCAGGTGTCGTCAATTTGAGTTCAGCCAAACCCACCGATCAATATGAGGCAATGGCCTCTGTCGATGTCGGCAACTACAATAATCGCCGTCTCGAAGGCATGCTGAACATTCCCATCGCCGACGATAAACTGGGCCTGCGTCTGGCCGGGGAGTGGACCAAACGCGATGGTTACACCTACAATTCCACGCTGAACCGCCAGGTCGATGGCCGCAACCTATGGTCAGGCCGCGCCACACTTGGCTTCAAGCCGGTGGAAAGCGTGCAAGCCTATCTGATCTGGGAACATTTCAGCGAAAAGGATGATCGGCTGCGCAGCGGCAAGGCGCTCTGTCACCGCGATACACCGCCAGATACGATTGATGGTCCCCTTGGTCCCCAGCCCCTGACCGATGCGAATGGCGGTCTCGCCTGGTTGTCACAAGGCTGCAAGGCGGGCTCGCTTTACGATTACAATGCCTTCGGCACGCCGGTTGCGACCGGCATTCCCTTCGTCGCGGCGGCGCAAAATCTTTTCCGTCAAATTCCGTTCGGCCTCGATCCGTATGGCGGCGTCATTCAGTCGCCCAGCCTTCGGGAAATCGGTTCCGCACTGCTGCCGTCCTATACGGCGAAAAACGATACGGTTGAGTTCAACGTCGATTTCAAGATCACACCTGCGCTGACGCTGACGTCCCAGACTGGATATAGCAAAGACAGCCTGTATTCGACGCAGGACTTCAATCGTTTTTCAACGATACCAAATGTTTTTGCGCAGAATTATGGTGAGTACGAACAGCCGATGGTCGGGCATGACGGTGAATATTGCGATCCTCAATTGGGGTGCTCATCGACTTTTGTAGGGCAGGACGTATCGCGTCAGAAATCTGAACAGTTCTCGCAAGAATTACGCCTCAGTTCAAAATTCGAGGGCCCGTTCAATTTCAGCCTCGGCGCAAACTATCTGCAATACCGCACGAAAGAAGATTATTTCGTCTTCTTCAACGTGCTCACAATGATGACCGAGGTCGTCAACCACTTCTACACCAGCACGTCCGTCGATGCCGATGTCCCGCACTTCGCTTTCGATGGTGCGCGGGCCAATAATTGCGGCCCAGTTGCAGCCAATTTCGATGATATTCCCTTCTGGGGCTTGGGTTGCGCCTATATCGATCCCCATCCACTCGATCAGATTGATGGGGACGGACACAACTATTTCCGCAGCCACAACCCCTACAAACTCCATTCCTGGGCAGGTTTTGGTGAGGCCTATTATCAAGTCACCGATGACATCAAGCTGACCGGCGGTCTTCGCTGGACCTATGACTCCAAATCCTTCGAAGAATTCCCAAGCTGGGCGCTCGTAGCAGGCAGCGGATATCCAAGTGCCGGATTTGTGGATCAGTCGTGGAAAGAATGGACGGGGCGGTTCAACGTGAACTGGACACCCAAGCTCGATTTCACCGATCAAACCATGGTCTACGTATCCTATTCGCGCGGCTATAAAGGCGGCGGCGCAAATCCACCGGGCGTCGTCCCCTTTACCCAATTTGGCTATAACTACTCGTCCCCCAGCGTCCTCACCCATCCGCTCACCTTCAAGCCCGAGTTTGTGGATGCGTTCGAGCTGGGATCGAAGAACTCGCTGCTGGACGGCGCGCTGACGCTTAATGCTTCAGCCTTCTATTACGACTATAAAAACTACCAGATCTCGGAAATTGTTGACCGCACGTCTGTCAACCTGAACTTCAATGCCAAAGTCAGGGGCGCTGAAATCGAGGCGGTCTGGGAACCGCTGCCCGGATTGAGGTTCAATTTTGCTGGTGGCTATGAAAACGCGACGCTGAACAAAGGCTCGCAATCCATCGACCTGATGGATCGCACAGCGGGGCATCAAGACTGGATGGTGGTGAAACCCTTCATCACCCAAACATCGAACTGTATCCTGCCGCGCTTTGTTGTGAACCACATG
>DATJDE010000479.1:0-1531 GCA_035497595.1 Rhizomicrobium sp.
ATCGGGCGGGTTACGCAAGCCCATCGTACCCTGATAGATCGGCACCACTTTTTCCACGCCGTCAAAGGCCGCGATCTGGTTGAGACGGATGGCGCGCACGCCCGTCCATTTGTGCAGGTCGATGCGGGCGACATCCATCACCACAAGATCGGCATCCATCCGGCTCGCCACCATGGCCTGCGATTGCAGCACGCCCATGAGCAGCCCAAGCTCGACGAACATGATGACCACCGCCATCGCCACACCCGCAATGGCGCCGGCCAGCCGCCACGGATTATGTGCCAGAAAACGCAGGCCCAGCCCCTGTTCGGGGCGGTTGAAACGCAAGCCCCTCATTTGAACAGCTCCGCCGGATCGGCCCGCGCGATGCGCCCGATCACGCTCACCCCGGCGGCGAGCCCCATGGCGAGCACGATGAACAGCGTTTCCAACACGATTAGCGGCGTCAGTGCGGTGGGAAGTTTGGTGGCAAGCTCAATGGCCCACAGCACGATGGCGGATAATGCCAGTGCGGGGAGAAACGCGCCCAGCGCCAGCAGCAGGATTTCCGACAGGCCGACCCCGAACACAAAAGCGGGGCGGAAGCCCATCGCTTTCAGCACCGCGAATTCACGCGCGCGCTGGATGATTTCCGCCGACAGAACCTGAAACAGAATGGTTGCGCCGACCAGAAAGGCTATCAGCATGCTGACACGCAACAACACGCCGATGGGTTTGGTGGCGGTGAAGAAATCGCGTTCCTGCGTGATCAGCGCGCTGCGCGTCAACACCGTGACATCGCGCGGCAGGCTTTCGGAGAGGCGTTTGGCAACGGCGTTTGCATTTGCGCCCGGCGCGAGCTTGAGCAGCCCGACACTGATCTGCCGCCCGTCACGCCCCGTCAGCCGTGTGAAATCTGGGTTGCGCACCATGGCACTGCCTTCGGCATAGAAAAACAGGCCGAGCTTGAAGAAGCCTGCGATTTCCACCGGCTGTTCGGCGATGCGCGCCTGCCGCCCCAAGCGCAAGGGGCCATAGGCAGACCCCGACCAGGCATCGACCAGCACGGCGCGGCTGCCGCCGAGCACGGCGTAACCCTTGACGATATCGGGATCGGTGATGAAATCGCCCGGTGCATCCAGCCCGATCAACAGAACGGAGGAGCGCGCCCGTGTGCCCTCATCGGTCCAGCGGCTGACGCCGATATTGAGGCCGAAGGAGGCCGCCACATCCGGATCGGCTTGTGCCTGGGTGAGGCGCACACGATCAAACGCGCCGCCGGAATAGAGAAACTGGTAGGTGACCGGCACCACGGCCAGATCGAACTGAAACGCATCGTAGAGCCGCGTCGCTTCCACCCGCACGGCATTCAGAAACGCGATTTGCAGCAGCAACAGAACGATGGCGACAGCGATGCCCGACAGCGCCACATAGAGCCGGGTGCGATGCTGGGTGAGATTGGCAGCGGCGAGCCCGATACATTGGCGTGCCAGCGCAGCGCCTTCACGCCGGGCAGGCTGCTCCCACCATTGCCGTATCGCTTGGCCGAAGT
>DATJDE010000480.1:0-1659 GCA_035497595.1 Rhizomicrobium sp.
GAAGGCCCCGGCCACGTGCCGATGCACAAGATCAAAGAAAATATGGATCGCCAGCTGGAAGCGTGTGACGAAGCCCCGTTCTATACACTCGGGCCACTCACCACCGATATCGCGCCGGGTTACGATCACATTACCTCCGCCATTGGCGCGGCCATGATCGGCTGGTTCGGCACAGCAATGCTCTGCTACGTCACGCCGAAAGAGCATTTGGGTTTGCCGGATCGTGATGACGTGAAACAGGGCGTCATCGCCTATCGCATAGCAGCCCACGCAGCCGACCTCGCCAAAGGCCATCCCGCGGCGCGGCTGTGGGACGATGCCATGAGCAAAGCCCGCTTCGAATTCCGCTGGCGCGATCAATTCGCCCTCGCGCTGGACCCCGAAACCGCCCAAGCCTATCACGACGAAACCCTTCCCGCCGACGGCGCAAAGGTGGCGCACTTCTGCTCGATGTGCGGCCCAAAATTCTGCTCAATGAAAATCAGTCAGGAAGTGCGTGACGCAGCACGCGGCACCAACGACAGCATGTCCACCGCCGAAATCCGCGCCGCCATGGCCAAAAAAGCAGAAGAATTCCGCGACCACGGCGGCGAGATTTATCTGCCGAAGGAAGCGGCCAGGTAAAACGACACCCGCCACCTGTCATGGCCCGCCTAGGTTCTGTACCCATAAAGGGATTTCGTTGAGAGGCGAACAGTGATTCATTCTCCGTAACCGGGAGGATGCAATGGCGCGGTTCGACCTTAGCGATGCGGAATGGGCTTTAATCAAGCCTTTGCTGCCGAACAAGCCGCGCGGTGTGGCGCGGGTAAACGACCGGCGGGTGCTGAACGGCATTTTCTATGTGTTGCGAACAGGCTCGCCTTGGCGCGATCTGCCCGAACGCTTCGGGCCTTACACGACGGTCTATAACCGCTTCAACCGCTGGGCCAAGGCTGGCGTCTGGGTGCGCATCTTCGAGACCTTGGCGGCCAAGTCGCCCCATTCGATGGCGTTCATCGACAGTTCCATCATCCGCGCCCACCAACACGCCGCCGGCGGAAAAAAGGGGGCGAAGATCACGCCATTGGCCGTTCTCGTGGAGGACTGAGCACCAAGATCAATGCCCTTGTCGATGAGAACGGCCTGCCTGTGCGGCTCGTTCTAACCGCCGGACAGGATCACGATCTGCGCGCCGCACCGCTCCTGCTCGAAGGCTTGAAATGCCGCCATGTCGTTGCCGACCGTGGCTACGACGCCAATGCGCTGCTCGATCTGATCCGGGCCAGCGGGGCAAAGCCTCATATCCCCTCAACCCGCCAACGCCTGATACATCGCTCCGTGAACCGGCGTATCTATCGCCAACGCAATCTCGTCGAACGCTTCTTCTGCAAGCTCAAACACTTCAGGCGTGTCGCAACCCGCTTCGACAAGCTCGCCAGAAACTTCCTCGCCGCCGTCGCTCTCGCCTCAACCCGACTATGGACCCGAAATTATGAGTCCACTACCTAGTCCGGCAACAGTTTTCCGGGATTGAGAATGTTCGTCGGATCGAGCGTCTGTTTCAGCGCGCGCATCACGGCGATTTCGGCGGGTGATTTATAGCGCGCGATTTCATTGTGTTTCATTACGCCCAACCCGTGTTCGGCGCTGATGGAGCCGCCGAATGTGTGCACGATG
>DATJDE010000481.1:0-11144 GCA_035497595.1 Rhizomicrobium sp.
GCTCCACCGCAAGCTCTTCGTAATAGAGCGAGGGCTCCAGCGGTTTCTTGTCTTCGATGTTACCGCCAGCCAAACCATGGGCAATGGCGTGGTGCACCGTGGCCGCCACGTCCTCGGGCCGGTCGCCGAACCCCGCTTCGAGATCGCCATTGACCGGAATGCGCACTGCGCTTGCGATCTCGCCCATCCGCGCAAACATCTCATCGCGCGAGACGCCAAGCTCAGGCGTTTCCACCGCATAATCCTGCCGCCCCAAAGAGAAGGCGATCCCCGCACTGGTCGTCCCGATGGCGGGAAAGCCTGCCGCCGCTAACAGCAAGGCGCTACCCGCATCCCAGGCATTGGGCATGATGAAGCCCGGCTTTGCCTGATGCAGCGCGCCAAAAATCTCCGCAAGTGTCATCATGCCCAATGCTCCCTCAATAGCCTTGATCCAGATCCACCAGATCGCCGGGGATTTCACCGCGTTTCATTCTGGCGATTCCCTCTATGACGAAACGCGCCGCTTCCTTCGGGTCTGTCAGCCCGGCAACATGCGGTGTGATGGTCACCTTGGGGTGATCCCAGAGCGGATTGTCCCGTGGCAAAGGTTCGGTCTCGAACACATCCAGCGTTGCGCCAGAAAGCTGATTGCTGTCCAGCGCCGCAATCAGATCGGCCTCCACAAGCTGCAGCCCACGCCCCGCATTGATGACGGCGGCCCCCACCGGCATCGCCGCGAACGCCTTGGCGTTCAATATGCCGCGCGTTTGCGCTGTCAGCGGCAGCAGGCAGGTGAGGATATCGCTGCGGGCCAGAAACGACTCCAGCTCCGAATCACCCGCAAAGCTCTCGATCCCGGCCACGGATTTGCGCGTCCGGCTCCATCCGGCGACGGGAAAGCCCAGATCGCGCAGGCGCTCCCCCGCCAGCTGGCCAATCTCGCCCAGCCCCAAAATGCCCACGCGCGTATCGGCGGTTTTGCGTTGGGGGATGCCCTGCCGCCAGGTGTGTGTCTGCTGAAGCGCTGCGAAAGCGCGCACCTGGCGGTGATGCATCAGCGTGTGCAGCACTGTGTATTGCGCCATTTCGAGCGTCAGCCAGCGATTGACGAAGCGCACTAAAGGGACATGCCGTGGATAGTCGGTGTCGGCCAGAAAGCCGTCCACCCCCGCTCCCAGTGAAAACACCGCCTTCAGCCCCGGCAGGCTGGCAAACAGCCCCAGTGGTGGCTGAAAGCTCAGGGCATAGTCCACATCCTGCGGCGCATAGGCATCGCGCCCATGCACAAGAACGTCGAGGTCGGGATCGCCCGCCCGCACCAGGCCTTCCCACAAGGGGGCCCAGTTCAGTGGTACGACGAAAAGGAGGGTGGTTTTGTGTGTGCTCATGCACACACGCTGTCGTGTTTCGCGGCCTGCTTCAAGCAATCGATGCTTGAAGCAGGCGCAGAAACATTACGGAGCGGCGGGAGCCGGAGTTGCCGGTGCCGGTGTTGCCGGTGCAGCAGCAGGGGCCGCCGGTGCGGCTTCCGCAGGCTTGGCAGGTGCCGGCGCCGGAATCGGCGGCGGCGTATCGGCTTCGGTGCGCAGGAAGGCGATCAGATTGATCCGGTCCTGCGCGCCGCGAAGGCCCGCAAAGCTCATTTTGGTGCCCGGCACAAAGCTGGACGGCGATTTGATGAAGTGGAACAGGTCGTCATAGGTCCAGGTCCCACCCTTCGCCTTCATCGCGGAGGAATAGGAGAAGGTTGGGTTATGGCCCTTCGGGCGGTTCACCACGCCCCACATTTCCGGCCCGATCTTGTTGACCGCGGCGCGTGTCAGGTCATGGCATTGCTCGCAACGCTGCGAAATCGCCTTGCCCGCGGCCACATCGGCGCTGGCCAGGACGGTGCCCCAATCAGGGGTTTGCTCAACCACTGGCGCTGCCGGAGCCCCGGCAGTCGGCGTTTCCACCACACCCTCGACCACGTAGCCGGGTTTGGCAGGTGGTTCGACCTCGTAGATCATCTCACCAGCGATCGAAACGACCATAACAAAGATCAGCGTGCCAAGCACGGCGCCCGCGATCTTGTTCCACTCCCAGGAATCCATAAACTGCCCACCCGAAAATCGCGGCGACATTACCCGCCGAGCGCCGCGCATTTCACGCGGCGTAGCGTCGCATAAGTAACGGAAGGATTTGGCGGAAACCCGAAATGACCTCTCAGCCCCCTTTGAGTCACAATCCATCCCCAAATCGATCCACAGATCGATCCACGCGGGTGGCCCAAAACCCCATTATCCTGATCCCGGCCCGGATGGCCTCCAGCCGCCTGCCCGGCAAGCCGCTGGCCCAGATCGGGGGAACCGCGATGATCGTCCGGGTCTGGCGTCAGGCGCTGGCCGCCCATCTCGGCCCCGTGGTAGTCGCCGCTGCCGAGCCTGAGATCGTCCGTGCGGTGGAGGCCGCTGGCGGGCTGGCCGTGCTGACCAGCCCGGACCTGCCCTCGGGCTCTGACCGGGTCTTCGCCGCCCTGGGCCTGGTGGACCCTGAGGGCGCCCATGACGTGGTGATCAACCTGCAAGGCGATCTGCCCGCGCTGGACCCGGCCCATATCCGCGCCGTCGCCACAGCCCTGGGCGACTACGATATCGCGACCCTTGCCGCCCCGATCCACGATGCACTCGAAAAAGATAATCCCAGCGTCGTCAAACCCGTGGTGGCATGGGACGCGGATGGCAAAACCGGCCGCGCCCTCTATTTCACCCGCGCCACCGCGCCTGCCGGGGTGGGCGAACTCTTTCACCACATCGGGATCTATGCGTATCGGCGGGCGGCGCTTGCCCGTTTTGTGGCGTTGCCGCCATCGCCTCTTGAACAGCGCGAAAGGTTGGAGCAATTGCGTGCTCTCGAAGCGGGGATGACGATAAGGGTGGCGCGCGTGGACAGCGTACCCCTCAGTGTCGATACTCCCGCCGATCTTGCAAAAGCACGGGCGATATTGGGCCAGTGATATTGGTTCAGTGATATTGGGACTATGATGAAAACCTTGATGGAAAAAGCACAACGCGTCGCGTTTCAGGGCGAGCCCGGCGCCTATGCCAATCTCGCCGCGCGCGAGGCGCTGCCCCATGCGCAGGCGGTGCCTTGCCCGACATTCGAGGATGCGGTGGAAGCGGTGCGTTCCGGCGCCACCGACCTCTGCATCATCCCGGTGGAAAACTCGCTGCATGGGCGCATCGCCGATATCCATCACCTGCTGCCTGATGCCGGGCTCTATATCGTGGGCGAACATTTCCTGCGCATTCGCCATCAGTTGCTGGGTGTGAAGGGCGCGAAGCTCGAAGACATCCGCACTGTGATGAGCCAGGGCCCGGCGCTCGGCCAATGCCGCAAGATCATTCGCGACATGAAACTCATCGCCCAGAACTGGCACGACACCGCAGGCTCCGCCCGTTATGTCGCCGAAACCAGGGATCGCTCGGTTGCCGCCATCGCCTCGGCGCTGGCAGGCGAAACCTATGGTCTCGATATCCTCAAAGCCGATGTCGAAGACGAAGCCCACAACATGACCCGCTTCCTCATCATGGCGCGCGAGCCTGATGACGCGCCGAACGATGGCGCACGCATCGTCACCACCTTCGTCTTCCGCGTCCGCAACGTGCCTGCTGCGCTCTACAAAGCGATGGGCGGCTTTGCCACCAATGGCGTGAACATGACCAAGCTGGAATCCTACCAGCTCGGCGGCTCCTTCAACGCGACCCAATTTTACGCCGACATCGAAGGCCACCCCGAAGACCGCGCCGTGCGTTTGGCGTTGGAAGAACTACAGTTCTTCACCAGTAAACTAACGGTGCTGGGCGTCTACAAAGCCCATGAATTCCGCGCCAAAATGCCGTAAAACACAATTCACCCCTCTGCCCACGCCTTGATCAGATGGTGCGCAATCGCAATCTTTGGTGGCAGCCAGATTCCATCCACACTCTCCCCGCCAATCAACTGCCGCGCCATACTGCGTTCCAGCCAGCGCGCCTCCGCAATCTCGTTGGGGTCCAGCACCAGATCCCGGCTCTGCGCTTTGGCAAAACAGCCAATCATCAGCGATGAGGGAAACGGCCAGGGCTGTGTCGTGAAATAGGTCACCTCACCGGTCTTCACGCCGGTTTCTTCCATGATCTCGCGGCGCACTGCTTCTTCAATCGTCTCACCGGGCTCGATGAACCCCGCAAGCGCCGAAAACATGGCGGGCGGAAACATCTTGCCGCGCCCGACGAGACAATACTCCCCATCGGTCACAAGCATGATGACCACCGGGTCCGTGCGTGGAAAATGCTCGGCCTTGCAGGACGGGCAGCTGCGTTTGTAGCCCGCATCGCTCACCTCTGTCGGGTTGCCACAATTGGCGCAAAAGCGATGGCGTTTATGCCAGTCGAGCATCGCCTTGGCCTGCCCCAGAATCGCGGTATCGCGTTCGTCCATCACCCGGGCGGCCTCGCGCGCATCGCGAAAATGCCCAAGCCCGGCCAACGGCCCGATGGTGGCGGGATCGGGCGCCGCGCTCACATCCACCGCGAACATCGCATTGCGCCCTTCAAGGCCCAGAAACACCCAGGGCGCATCCGGTCCGGCAATGCTCTCGGTCATGCCGGGCCGCATCAGCGCCAGCTCCAATGGCGGCGCGCCATTTTCCGGCCCGCGCAAAAAGGGCTGTAACCGCCACATCGGCAGGATGAGTGTTGAAGGGTCGCGGCGCTTGGCATCAATCCAGCCAGCGTCCCCGCGTTTCTCGCTTGCCCGGTCGAGCGGGTTTCCAGTGAAGGGGATCATGCGCCGAACCTGCCCCTAAAGCAGGGTGCCGCGCAAGATCGTCAGCGCAACGGTGAAATAGATCACGAGGCCCGTCACATCCACCAGCGTCGCCACAAACGGGGCGGAGGCGCTGGCAGGATCAAAGCCAAGCCGCTTCAAGGCAAAAGGCAGCATCGAACCGGCCAGCGATCCGAACAACACAATGCCCACCAGCGCCGCGCCCACCGTCGCCGCCACCAGCTCCCAGTGCGGGCCATAATCATAAATGCCCGCCTTCTGCCAAATGCTGATGCGCACAATGCCAATCACACCCAGTATCGCGCCCAGGGTCAGCCCGGTCGGAATTTCGCGCAACGCCACCCGCCACCAATCGCGTAAGCGTACCTGTTGCAGCGCCAGCGCCCGGATCAAAAGCGATGTCGCCTGCGAGCCCGAATTGCCGCCCGAACTCATGATCAGTGGAATGAACAGCGTCAGCACAATGGCCTGCTGCAATTCATCGGCGAAATGCTGCATGGCGCTCGCGGTCAGCATTTCGCTGAGGAACAGCACCGCAAGCCAGCCCGCGCGTTTGCGGATCATGCTGGTGAAGCCGATCCGCATGTAAGGCTCGTCGATTGCCGCCATACCACCGAATTTCTGCACATCCTCGGTGCTCTCTTCGAGAATGGCGTCAATCATGTCGTCCACGGTGACAATGCCGATGATCTTCCGGTCTTCCACCACCGGCACCGCCAGCATGTCGTATTTGGAGATCATCCGCGCCGCATCCTCGCGGTCTGTGAGGGGGGAAACACTCAAGGGCGCCGTCTGCGGTGCGGCTGAAAGCACCGATACGTCAGGATCGGCCGCAATCAACCGGCGCAGCGAAATCGCCTGTAACAGATCATGGCTCGCCGGATCGAGCACATAGATTGCATAAATGGTCTCGCGGCTGCGCTCCACCTTGCGCACATGATCAAGTGTCTGCGCCACGCTCCAGTTCGCGGGCACCGAAACGAATTCGGTGGTCATGATCGAGCCCGCGCTGTGCATCGGATAGCGCAGGACCTGACTGAGGGACGCTTTGGTGTCCGCATCGAGCCGTTTGAACAAATGCTCGCGCACCGGCTCACTCAACTGGCGGAAGATCTCCGCCGCCCGGTCGGACGACATGGCGATCAGGATATGGGCCGCTCTGGCGGTCGGCAGGCCCGCCATCAATGCGCCGGGATGTTCGAGCCCCGCTTCATCGAAAATCCCGACCACCTGCTCATCGGAAAGCTGACCCAGAATTCGGACGATGTCCTCAACCGGTTTTTCGTTGAGCTGCTCGACAATATCGGGCGCGTGCATCCGCGCCAGGCGGCGGGCAAAATCGGAAAGCTCGCCGGTACGGGCGAGAAGGTTTTGAATCATGGCTCACATCCTTGCTGGCCGCCTTGGGCGGGGCGTGAGCCGGACGCCTTCAGCTCACACCCGTCCAGACGGCAGGCACAATCGATCAGGGGCTGGGCGATCAGGGCATTCGCTGGGCATTGGTTCCTCGGACGCAGGCGGCTGTTCCTGCCGCAGGCGCTCCGGATTTACGCCACAAATCGCCAAGGTCAATCTCCGGGACCCCTAAATGTGCTCTACGCGCCGGATCAAGACTCGATTTCCACAATTCGACCCTCCATATCGACCGTGGGAGGTTGGCTGTGGACGACGCAGTCGCCAATCCGGTCAGGTCCGGAAGGGTTCGCGCGAAAACGCCATCGCGCCCTGCGCGATTGCCGCGCGAACGCCGCAACGGCCGAAGGTCCACCCTTTATTTTCCAGACTCGATTTTCGCAGCCTGACCCCCTATATCGGCTGTGGGAGGTTGGCTGCGGACGACGCAGTCGCCAATCCGGTCAGGTCCGGAAGGAAGCAGCCGCAACGAATCCGCATCGGGTCGTGGCCAGCCTCTCACTTTCTACAAATACCTCCCACTTTCCACAGAAGTTGAGTGATTTTGAGGGGCGACCGGCGCGACGCCGCCTTGCTATAGTCCGCCCATGGAAGACACCGATAGCAGCCTTGGCCTCGACACCCCGCCCCAGAAGGCGGAGGCCTACCGCGTTCTGGCCCGCAAATACCGCCCGTCTGATTTCACCGGCCTGATCGGGCAGGAAGCGCTGGTCAAAACCCTGTCCAATGCCTTCGCCACGGGCCGCATCGCCCATGCCTTCATGCTGACGGGGGTGCGCGGGGTCGGCAAAACCACCACCGCCCGCATTATCGCCCGCGCCCTGAACTGCATCGGCCCCGACGGCACCCGCAAAGACCCGACCATCCATCCGTGCGGCCAATGCGATCCCTGCACGGCCATCGCCGAGAGCCGCCATGTCGATGTGCAGGAGATGGACGCCGCCTCCCGCACCGGTATCGACGATATCCGCGAAATCATCGAAGGCGTGCGCTATGCCCCGGCCAGCGCCCGCTACAAAGTCTACATTATCGACGAAGTGCACATGCTGTCGAAACAGGCCTTCAACGGCCTGCTGAAAACGCTGGAAGAACCGCCGCCGCATGTGAAGTTCATCTTCGCCACCACCGAAATCCGCAAAGTTCCGGTCACGGTGCTGTCGCGCTGCCAGCGTTTCGACCTGCGCCGCATCGAAACCAGCGAACTGTCTGCCCATCTCAAAAACATCGCCGATCAGGAAAGCGTGTCGATAGAGGAGGGCGCATTGGCCCTCATCGCGCGCGCCGCCGAAGGCTCGGTGCGCGACAGCCTGTCCCTGCTCGATCAGGCGATTGCGCACGAAGAAGGCACGATCAACGCAGACTCCGTGCGCGCCATGCTCGGCCTGGCCGATCGCGGCCGCGTCCTCGATCTGTTCGAAAAAACGCTCGGTGGCCAGATTGCCGAAGCCCTCGCCGATTTGCGCGAACTCTATGATCGCGGCGCCGATCCGCTCGCCGTGATGCAGGATCTGCTTGAAACCACCCACTTCCTCACGCGGGTCAAAGTCGCCCCCGGCGCCGAAGGCTTTTTCGACGGTGGCAGCGCCGAAGCCAAACGCGCCGCCGACATGGCCGCCAAACTTTCAGTCCCTTCCCTCACGCGCGCCTGGCAAATGCTGCTCAAAGGCCTGTTCGAAGTGCGTGATGCCACCCGCCCCATCGCCGCCGCCGAAATGGCCTTGATCCGCCTAAGCTACGCCGCCGATCTTCCGCCCACGGATAAACTGGTGCGCGATGTGCTGGATGGTGCCGCGCCGCCCCGCGCGCCTACATCCGCAGCGCCCGCCCGCGGCGATAGTTCGGCTATCGCGCGTGCCCCTGCCCAGCAATCCGCTGCGCCAATGGCCTCTGCGCCCGGCAGCTTCGCTCCGCAAATGTCGGCGCAATCCGATGGCACCGCCACAGCCCCCAAACTCGATTCCGCACCCGCCCCCCTCATCCGCTCGTTGGAAGACCTTGCCGACCTCGCCCGCACCCACGGCGCGTCAGTCCTTAAGGTGAACATCGAAAACGACATTCACCTGATCCGCCTCGAACCCGGGCACATCGAATTTCGCCCCTCTGCGCGCGCCCCGCGCACCCTCTCCGCCGATCTCGCGCAAAAATTAAAGATGTGGACCGGCACACGCTGGATCGTCAGCGTCGCGCGTGAAGGCGGTGCGCCAACGCTCGCCGAAGCCAAACGCCTCGCCCGTGACGCGACTTTCGATGCGGTGCGCGAGCAACCGCTGGTGCGCGCCGTGCTCGAGCGGTTCCCCGGTGCTGAAATCGTCGCTGTGCGCGAATTGGCGGAAGACGACATCGCCGCCCCGATAGAGGAATCCGACGCATCATGAACCTCGCCGATCTGTTCAAACAGGCCAAAGACATGCAATCGAAAGCCGCCGAGATGCAAAAGGCGGTGGAGATGATAGAGGTCGAAGGCCAATCCGGCGCCGGCATGGTCAAACTCACCCTCAGCGGCAAATCCGATCTCAAACGCCTTGATGTCGATCCAAGTCTGCTGAAGCCGGAAGACAAGGTGATGCTCGAAGATCTCATCCTCGCCGCGCACACAGATGCCCGCGCCAAACTCGAACGCCGCCTCGCTGAAGAAATGCAACGCATGAGCCGCGAGATGGGCCTGCCCCCCGGCATGGGCGGGTTCTTCGGCGAATGATCTGATAATGCCCCAGCACCCCGCCGGCCCAGAAATCGAACGGTTGATCCAGCTTCTCGCCAAGCTGCCCGGTCTTGGCCCGCGCTCGGCCCGCAGAGCCGCCCTCGCGCTGCTCAAAAAACGCGAAGCCTTGCTCGAACCGCTGAACGATGCATTGCGCGATGCTGCTGCCGCCATCCGCACCTGCGAAACGTGCGGCAATCTCGATACAACATCACCCTGCATCCTCTGCCGCGATACGCGCCGCGACCCCCACATTCTCTGCGTAGTCGAAGATGTGGCCGATCTCTGGGCGCTGGAACGTGCCGGCGTCTTCCGGGGCAAATATCATGTGCTGGGCGGCGCGCTTTCAGCGCTCGACGGGATCACCCCCGAACGTCTCAACGTCTCGGGTCTGATGGCGCGCGTGGTCGAAGGCGTGGATGAAGTGATCCTGGCGATGAACGCCACCGTCGAAGGCCAGACCACCGCGCATTATCTGATGGATGCGCTCGAACCACGCGGTGTCAAGGTCACACGCCTGGCTCATGGCGTGCCGATGGGCGGCGAACTCGATTATCTCGACGAAGGCACGCTTTCGGCCGCCTTCCGCGCAAGGCGGCCGCTCTGAACACATAATGGTACTTTCGACCAGATGACGGAGTGAGCATGGGCAAGGGGCGGCTGGAAGCGTTCAGCGATGGCGTCATTGCCATCATCATCACCATCATGGTGTTGGAATTCAAACGGCCCGAGGCGCTGTCGCTGACAGGCCTCCTCCATGTGGCGCCGCATTTTGCGATTTATATCTTGAGTTTCGTTTATGTCGGGATTTACTGGAACAACCATCATCACATGTTCCATGCCGCAAAGAGTGTTTCGGGCCCCATTCTGTGGGCCAATCTTCATTTGCTGTTCTGGCTGTCGCTGGTCCCCTATTCCTCGTCATGGATGGGGGAGCATTACACCGCCTCTCTGCCGGTCGCCCTCTATGGCATCAATCTGCTTTTGACGGCGCTGGCCTACGCCATTCTGGCACGTCTTCTGGTCAAGCATGAAGGGCCGGACTCAGTGATGGCCAAGGCCATCGGCAAAGACAGTAAAACATGGTGGTCGCTCGCTGCCTATGGTTCGGCCATTGCGCTGTCATTCGCTTTCCCGCCGCTTTCTCTGGCCATCTATGCAGGCGTCGCCTTGTGCTGGTTGATCCCCGATCCGCGAATCGAGCGGGCGATCAAGACGTCTTAAACGGCAAATCGATCGCGTCCGAATCCGGCCAGACTGTGCCCGTGCGCTGTCCCATAATCGCACCAGATCACAGGAGACAGATATGGCCACCATCCGCAAAGACTTTCACCTTAGCAATGCGCTCGAAGATGTGTGGGATGCCTTGCGTGATTTCTACGCCGTGCACGAACGCCTCGCCCCGGGCTTCGTCACCGCACTGGAAAAGGAAGACGGTGCACGCCTGCTCACTTTTGCCAATGGCGCAGTGGCGCGCGAAGTGCTGGTCGGGATCGATGATGACAACCGCCGCCTCGCCTACACCATCCCAAGCGAGCGCCTAACCTATCACGGCGCCACCGCCCAGCTTTTCGAAGATGCAAAAGGCGGCTGCCACTTCGTCTGGATCACCGATGTGCTGCCCGATGACATGGCGCCGTACATCTCAGCGCAAATGGACGAAGGCGTAAAAGCCATGGTCACCGCCTTCCGCAAAGCCCAACCCTCCCCTTGAGGGAGGGTTGGGCTTTGCCGACATTCTGGCGTGGCAGCCTGTGAGATCAGGCGTCCGGCAAGCTTGGCGCTGCCTCGGGCGCGGCAATCTCCACCTGCTCGATGGATAGGGCGCGGGAATCTATTTTCCGCAGTGAAATGCCGATTTCGTCGAAATCCTTGTCCGTCTGGCGGAAATGCTTGCGCAAGCCTTCCACCCGGTCACCCAAGCGGCGCACATCCTGCAACAACAGGCCCACCTCCTGCTGAATCCGGTGTGCCTGCTCGCGCATTTTCGCATCCTTCACCACGGTCTGCACCGTATTGATCGCCAGCATCAGAATATTGGGCGACACCACCATCACCCCTGCGCGATGCGCCTTCTGGATCACATCGGAAAATCCGTCATGCAATTCGGCGTAAAGCGATTCCGAGGGTACAAACATGATGGCGGGCGATTGGGTTTCGCCGGGGATGAGATATTTGTCGGCAATATCCTTCACATGCTTGCCGATATCGGAACGCACCCTGGCTGCCGCGCGGGCGC
>DATJDE010000482.1:0-8978 GCA_035497595.1 Rhizomicrobium sp.
CCCCTCTAACAGGTTTTCCTAAAAGCGCGCTAAACTGCCGCACGGACTCAATGTGGGGCTGGGCATGGCGGCGTTTTTGGGAAATCTGCGCAGTGTGGTGATCGCGGGCTTTGTGCTCGCGGCGCTGGTATGCGCGCTCTATGTGCAAACACAAGGCTTTGATGCGGCCAGTTTCTGGCCCTTCCTGGTACGATGGCTGCACGTCATATCCGGTGTGATGTGGATCGGGCTGCTGTGGTATTTCAACTTTGTCGCCGCCCCGACCACCCCTCAAATCCCCGAAGGCCTGCGCCCGGCCCTTGGGCGTTACATCACACCGGCGGCGCTTTTCTGGTTTCGCTGGAGTGCAATGAGCACCATCCTCTTCGGTGTCATTCTTGCTTATCAGAACGGTTATCTGCTGCAGGCCTATACGCTCGATGCGATTGAGGGCTTTGTGTGGCCCAAGGCGATCATCATCGGCATTGGCATGTGGCTGGGCACCATCATGTGGTTCAATGTCTGGGTGCTGATCTGGCCGAACCAGCAGAAGGCGCTGAATATCGGGGACAAATATCCCGATTTGCCCGCAACGGAAAAGGCAGCGGCTGCCAAGACCGCAGGCCAGTTCTCGCGCATCAATACGCTGCTCTCAATTCCGATGCTGTTTTGCATGGTGGCTGCGCAGAACATTGTCTGACGCGGTGTTGGACTAGCGTGAGCCGCCCGGTATACCCGGGCGGCTTTTCTTTGGCGATTATGGATAGACACGCTTCTTTCGCGGCTTGTGCCGAACTTGTGCGACGGCACGATCCTGACCGGTATTTCACCGTGCTGTTTGCACCGCGCCCTGCGCGGGCGGCGCTGATGGCGCTTTATGCCTTCAACTACGAGATCGCCCGGATTTCGGAGACGGTGCACGAGCCGATGATGGGCGAGATCCGGCTGGAGTGGTGGCGCGAGACCATAGAGGGCGCGCGTGCTGGCAACCCGCGTACCCATGACGTGGCCTTCGCACTTGAAGCGGTGCTCAGCGACTTCGATCTTCCGCAAGGCTTGTTCGACGCGATGATCGATGCGCGGCGCCACGATGTGTTGCCGGAGCTGTTTGACGATTTGGCGGCGCTGGAGGCGTATGGGGCGGGGACGGTGGGGGCTTTGATGGAGCTTTCTGCGCGTGTGCTGGGGGGCAGGCCCGTGCCGGAGCAGGTGCGATCTGCGGGGATCGCTTATGCGTTGACCGGGTTGTTGCGGGCGATCCCGCATCATGCGGCGCGGGGGAAGCTTTATTTGCCGCAGGATTTGATGCTGCGATTTGGCCTGACGCCGGAGGATGTTTTTGCCGGGCATGGCGGTGAGGGTTTGCGCGGGGTGATGGAGCAGATTTCCGTGCGGGCGCAAGAACAGTTGAAGGCGGCGCGAGGCTTGGGGCGGCCAAAGGCGGCGCTGGCGGCGTTTTTGCCGGTCGCGCTGGTGCCGGGTTATCTCAAACGCATGCGCCAGCGCGACTTTGATCCGTTTCGCGATCCTGCAGAAGTTGCGCAAGCCAAAAAGCAATGGGTGCTTTTGTCGGCGGCGTTGCGCGGAATGTTCTGAGCTATTCCGCGGCGGCTTTTACGCCCCCCAGCCAGTTTTGCAGATCTGCGATGGCGCGATGGGCCATTGCCGTCTTGCGATCCTTGCCGCGAATTTTCTTGTCTTTGGGAAGATCGGGAAAAAGGCCGAAATTCACATTCATCGGCTGGAAGGTTTTGGCATCCGCGCCGCCGGTGATGTGGGCGAGCAGGGCGCCAAATGCCGTGGTGGGCGGCGGCAATGTGGGGGCCAGGCCACTGGCCTCCTCCGCCGCAAAGCGCCCGGCGAGAAGGCCGATGGCGGCGCTTTCGACATAGCCTTCGACGCCGGTGATCTGTCCGGCAAAACGCAAACGTGTTTGCGCCTTCAGGCGCAACGTGCCGTCGAGCAGGCGCGGGCTGTTGAGGAAGGTGTTGCGATGCAAGCCGCCGAGCCGTGCGAACTGCGCATTTTCGAGCCCCGGAATGGCGCGGAAGATGCGGGTCTGCTCACCATGTTTCAGCTTGGTCTGAAAGCCCACCATGTTCCACAGCGTGCCCAGCGCATTGTCCTGGCGCAATTGCACCACGGCGTAAGGGCGTTTGTCGCTGCGCTTGTCCTGCAGGCCGACAGGCTTCATCGGCCCGAAGCGCAAGGTTTCGACCCCGCGTTCGGCCATCACCTCAATCGGCAGGCAGCCTTCGAAATAGGGCGTGGATTTTTCCCACTCCTTGAAATCGGTTTTCTCGCCGTCGATCAGCGCGGCGATGAAGGCGGTGTATTGGGCTTCATCCATCGGGCAGTTGAGATAATCGGCATCGCCGCCGCCGGGACCGACCTTGTCATAGCGGGATTGAAACCAGGCGATGTCGGTATTGATCGACTCGCGATGAATCACTGGCGCAATCGCATCGAAGAAGGCGAGCGAGTCTTCGCCGGTCAGTGTGCGGATCGCGTCTGCAAGGGCGGGTGAGGTGAGGGGACCGCTGGCCACGATCACCGATTGCCAGTCTTCCGGGGGGAGCCCTGCCACTTCTTCACGCTGAATGGTGATGCGCGGATGGTTTTCAAGCGCCTCAGTGACCGCGGCGGAGAAGCCGTGCCGATCCACGGCCAGCGCGCCGCCTGCGGGGAGCTTGTGAGCATCGGCGGCTTTGAGGATGAGGGAGCCTGCGCGGCGCATCTCCTCATGCAGCAGGCCGACAGCGTTGTTCTGCCAATCATCGGAGCGGAAGGAGTTGGAGCAGACCAGTTCGGCCAGGCTATCGGTCTGATGGGCATCGGTCTGGCGGGTGGGGCGCATCTCATGCAGCACCACGCTGTGGCCTGCTTCTGCTGCCGCCCAGGCCGCTTCAGAGCCTGCCAGCCCGCCGCCAATGATATGAATTTCGCTAACCATTTGTTCTTTCTAAGAAAAGGCTCGGAGGTTGTTTTTGCGTTTTCGAGGGGGGTGGGGGACTTCCCCCTCCGCCCCTCGCTTTCGCGAGGATACCTCCCCCGCTTGCGGGGGAGGACGGGGATGATGCTGCGCCCGTTAAAAGGAATATAGTCTCTTTATTTTTGTTTTCAACCCCAGACGGGTGGTTTCTTTTGGGTCCAGGGGCGGGCTTGTTCGAGTTGGGCGGCCAGGCGGTAGAGGGTGGCTTCGTCGCTCATGCGGCCGGTGAACATCATGCCGATGGGCAGGCCGTCCGCCGACCAGCCGGAGGGCACCGACATCGAGGGCTGGCCGGTGATGTTGGCGGGCGGGGTATAGCCGAAGACGTGAGACTGGCGCTTGTTGAACTCGCGCGGCTCCACATTGACCGGATCGAGATGGCCGATAGGCGGGGCGGGGGTGATGGTGACGGGGGTGAGCAGCACGTCGAAGGCACGCCAGCGCGACAAGATCTCCCGGCTCATCTCGCGCAAGGTGTGAAGCCCCCAGCCGACCTGTGATCCGGTGAGATGGCTGGAGCCGCGATAGCTGGCCCAGGCGAGCGGCTCCATCTCATTTTCTTCGGGCTCGCGGCCCAGTTTCAGTTTCAATGCGTCGATCGAGGCTGCGAACATTGCGCCGGAGACGCAGCCTTGCGCCCGATAGAGCTTGCGCCAGTCGATGCCGAAGATGGGAATTTCGATCAGCGTGTGGCCGAGGCTTTCGAGCAGTTTCACGGTTTCGTCGAACACGCGCTTCATATCGGGATGCAACGGCGTGTTGCTCGGATTCTCGGTCGAGACCGCGATGCGCAATCGGCCCGGCGCGGTGTAAATGTCGTCGGCATAGAGGCCGGTTTTTTGCGGCGGCGCGTAAGGCGAATCGTCTTCGGGTGTGCCGGTCCAATCCAGCATCAGCGCACTGTCGCGCACGCTGCGGGTCAGCACGTGGTCGACCACGAAGCCGTGGGCGCGGCCACCATCATCGGGCGCGCCGGGATTTCTGTATTGCGTCACCTTCATGCCGAACAGCCCGCATTGCGCGGACGGAATGCGAATGGAGCCCAGCCCATCGCTGCCATGGGCCATCGGCACCATGCCGGACGCGACGGCCGAGGCAGCCCCGCCCGATGAACCGCCCGAACTGTGATCCGGATTCCACGGATTGCGGCAGATGCCCAGATGGCGCCCCTCCGTTGTGCCGGGAATACCGAATTCCGGGGTATTGGTTTTGCCCATCAACACCACGCCCGATGCGCGGTAGCGCCGGGTCAGCTCCGCGTCATATGTGGTGACGTTGTTGCGCAACAGCGCCGAGCCATTGGTCATCGGCCAGTTCTGCACCGCCATGCCGATGTCTTTGATGAGAAACGGTACGCCCTTGAACGGGCCATCGGGAAGTTTGCTGGTCGCAGTGGCGCGCGCCTCGTCATAGGCCTTGTAGACCACGGCGTTCAGTGTGGGGTTGTGCCGCTCGATGCGTGCAATGGCTGCTTCCAGCAGCTCTGCGGCAGATACCTCTTTGCGGCGTACCAGCCCGGCAAGGCCGAGCGCGTCATAGGACTCATAATCCGCAAAAGACATGACATCACACCTTTAATTTGGGGCGGGCAATTTGGGATGGCGATCCGCCCAAGGGGAGGCTTTTTCAAGTTCGGCGGCAAGTTTGAGCAAGGTCATTTCCCCGCCATAGCGCGCAACGAACTGCACGCCGATGGGAAGGCCCGCTTTATTGAAATTGAGGGGAAGTTGAATGGCAGGCTGGCCGGTGGCGTTTTGCAACGCGGTGAAGGGCACATAATCGAGAATGGGGGCGAAGGCTTTGCCGGGGTCCTGCTCATCGACCTGGATGATGCCAAGCCGGATTGGCGGCGCGCCCAAGGTCGGGTTCAGCCAGACGTCATAGGTTTCGTGGAATTGCGCCATGGTCCGGGCCGCGCGATCCAGCACCTGTTTGGCGGCCATCAGCGTTGTTGCGGGGATCGCCAGCCCTGCGTGATAGAGCCCAAGGGTCAGCCCTTCCACCACATCGGTCGAGGGCGCGATGCCACTGAGTTTAGACAGCAGCCCCACGCCATAGGCGACATTGGCCGCCCACAGGGTCATGAAGGCAGGCGTGGTCTGGCGCGGATCGAGCGGCGGGGATTTTTCTTCGACGACGTGGCCCAGGCTTTCGCACAGCTTTGCCGTTTTCTTCACCGCCGCCACAACATCGGGATGCAGCGTTTTACCGTCGAGGGTTTTGTATGACACCGCAATGCGCAGGCGCTTGGATTTGCGCTTGATGCCGTCGAGGTAAGAGCCTTCGGGCGGCGGCGCGGTATAGGGATCGCCGTAATCGACGCCGCAGCTTGCATCCAGCGCGGCGGCGGTATCGCGCACGGAGCGGCTCACCATATTGTCCACCGATAATCCGCTGGTCGCATCCGCAAAATCGGGGCCTTGGGTGATGCGGCCCCGGCTGACCTTCAGCCCCACAAGCCCGCAACAGGCGGCGGGAATACGGATCGAGCCGCCGCCATCGGTGGCATGGGCTATGGGAACAATGCCTGCGGCCACTGCACAGGCAGAGCCGCCCGACGAGCCGCCAGTGGAATGCTCGGTGTTCCACGGATTGTGCGCCGGGCCATAAAGTCTGGATTCGGTGGTCGGCAGAATGCCGAATTCGGGCACATTGGTTTTGCCCAGCGGAATAAGCCCCGCCGCGCGATAGCGCGCGACCAGCGTGGAATCATGATCCGCAAGTGTTGCGGGCACGAAGCGCGAGCCGCTGCGCGTGGGCATGCCCACTGCCCCGGCACGCATATCTTTCAGCAGTGTGGGCACGCCGGAAAACAGGCCTTTGGGAATTTTGCCTTTGGCGGCTGTTCGGGCGCGTTCGAAATCTGCGAACACAATGGCGTTGAGTGTGGGGTTGAGACGTTCGGCGCGTGCGATGGCGGCATCCACCGCTTCCAGGGCCGAGAGTTTCTTTTTGGCGATCAATGCGCCGAGTGCCAGGCCATCCAACGTGCTGATATCTGCCATGATGTTTTAGACCTTTATGGTTTGATAGCGTTGAAACCAGGGTGCAGCCTGTTCGATCTGGTGGCTGAGTCTGAGCAGCGTTTCTTCATCGCCGAAACGGCCGACAAATTGTGTGCCGATGGGAAGGCCCGCAGCGTTCCAGAACAGTGGCAGGTTGATCGCCGGTTGGCCGGTGGCGTTTTGCATGGCGGTGAAGGGCACATATTCGGTTTGCGCGCCAAAGGCTTTGGCGACATCGCGCTCGGTCATGTCGAACGTGCCAAGGGCGACGGGCGGTTTGCCGAGTGTGGGGGTGATCCACACATCATAGGTTTCGTGAAAGCGTGCCGCGTCCCGCCCCGCCATTTGCAGCGCGGCTTTTGCCATGAGGTATTGGCTGGCGCTGACGGTTTTGCCAGCTTCGTAAAGGCCCCATGTGGTGCCTTCAAATTTATCGTCACTCGGTGTTTGGCCGGTGAGCAGGGCGATGGTGTCTATCCCTGCGGCGAGATTGGCGGTCCACAGTGTGATGAACGCGGGGATCAGGCGTTGCTGGTCGAGCGCTGGCGCTGCGTCCTCCACCTCGTGGCCCAGCTCGGCGCAGAGTTTGGCGGCGTGTTCGGCGGCGGCGACGCAATCTGCATGCAGCGCGCGCCCATCCAGCGTCTTGGTGGTGAAGGCGATGCGCAGTTTTTTCGGCGGGGTTTTCATCGCCTCCAGATAGGACGCGGGCTTTGGCGGCTCCCAATAGGGATCGCCCATCGCCGGGCCGGATGCGATGTCGAGCGCGGCAGCGGTATCGCGCACCGATCTGGAGACGACGAGATCGATGGCGAGGCCATCGACACTCTCCCCCAGATCGGGGCCCTGGCTGATGCGGCCGCGCGTGGGTTTGAGCCCGACAAGGCCGTTGCAGGACGCAGGAATACGGATCGAGCCGCCGCCATCATTGGCATGGGCCATGGGGACAATGCCCGCCGCCACCGCCGCGCCCGAGCCGCCGGAGGAGCCCCCCGTAGAATGGGCAAGATTCCATGGATTGTGGGCCGCGCCGTAGAGTTTGGATTCCGTCGTCGCCACCAGGCCGAATTCGGGCACATTGGTTTTGCCGAAGGGGATGAGGCCGGCCTGTTTGAATTTTGCCGTCAGTACGGAATCGTGAAACCACGGGATCGCGGGCATGAAGGCGGAGCCCTGGCGCGTGGGCATGGTGGTGGTCATCGCCATGATGTCTTTGAGCAGAAACGGCACGCCGGCGAAGGGGCCTTTGGGCAGCGCCGCGGCGGCGGCGTTGCGCGCATTGTCATAATCCTTGTAGACGATGGCATTGAGCTTGGGGTTCATCGCTTCGGTGCGTGCAATGGCTTCTTCCAGAAGTTCGAGGGGCTTGACCTCGCCTTTGGCCACAAGTGCGGCCAGACCCAGTGCGTCCGATGTGCCATATTCGCTGATTGCCATGTCTCTGCCCTGTGTGGTTTCGCCCGCCTTGCGTTTTTTGGCGTATTTTGGAGAGAGCTTAGCGGGCGCGATTGCGGGTGCAAATGGCTTGATCCTAAACTCTTTGGCCTGGGAGGCCCCTTGATGGCGAATGTTCCGGTCGGCAAGACCATTGCGTTTTCGTATGGATTTACGTTCGGCAATATCGGCACCATCATCGGGCAGATCTGGCTGCCGACGCTGCTTCTGACGCTGGGCAGCTATTATGTGCTGACGCCCTATTACGAGATGATGTCGCGCGCCTTCGCCGAGGACAATACTGCCCTGATAAAACAAACGTCGGTGGCGATGCTGTTTTACATGCTGGTGTCGCTGATTTTATACGCGATGATCTTTTCCACGTTGACGCGCACCGCGCTGGGGCTGGAGCATGGGCGCGCGTTTTTTAGTTTTCCGCTCGGCGCTGCGACCTGGCGCATGTATGGCGCGCTGCTGGCCTTCGCTCTGGTGATGGCGGTGCTGTTTGTCTTGGTTTTGCTGGTCGCGGGGCTGGCGGGCGGAATCGTCATCGGGCTTTTGGGGGGCGCGGGTGTTGCCAAGGGCGCGGCGGCGGCTGCCAATCCGATGGTGGCGGGTGTGGGGTTGTTGATCTCGCTCTTTATCTTTGGCGCCATGCTGTATGTTTTTGTGCGGCTCTATTTCATGCTCGCGCCGGTGACGGTGGCGGAGGAGCAGGTCAGCCTGGGGCGGGGCTGGCAACTGACGGCGCATAATTTCTGGCGGCTGTTTGTTATTCTGCTGGCGGTGCTGGGGCCGATGATGCTGGTGATCGGCCTGTGTGAGGCTGTTCTGCTGGGGCCGGATGCGATGATGGCCAAAAGCGGGGCGACGCCTGCGGAAACCGCGGCGCGCATGGACGCTTTGCGCTCGCAATTGCCGCTGCTGCATGCGTTGAGCTTTGTGTTTTCACCGGTTCTGTTTGGCTTGCAGATTTCAGCCAGTGCCTTTGTCTATCGCACGCTGGTGCCGCCGGGCAGTGAAAGACGCGCTATCGAGGCGTGAGGCCGGTGAGTGCGAGGTCGAGCACCGTGTCGGTGAAGGCTGCATCGAGCGGGCCGTGGCCGATCAGCAGGCGGAAATAGAGCGGGGCGTAGATCAGGTCGAGCGTGGCATCGAGATCGATGTTCGCGCACAATTCGCCATCGGCGATGGCGCGGGCGAGCAAAGCGCGGCCATCTTCTCTGCGGCCCATGATGAACTGATTGCGAAACACTTTGGCCAGTTCGCTATCGTTCTGGGCAGCGGCGATCATCATTGCGGTGTTGCGCCCTGTGCGGCTGGCAAATGCGGTGGCGATGGCGCGCAGTTGTGCGCGCAAGGCCTCTACCGCGGTGCCTTTGGCGGTGCTGCGGATTGGCGGTTTGGCGGTTTCCAGAAATGCGGCCATCGCAACCGATTGCGCATTGGGCCATTGGCGATAGATCGTGGGTTTGCCGACGCCTGCGCTTTGCGCCACCGCATCCATGGTGACCGCACTGATGCCACCTTCGTTCAGCAGCCGTGCGGCGGCGGCGAGGATTTTTTTG
>DATJDE010000483.1:0-4529 GCA_035497595.1 Rhizomicrobium sp.
CGCCCCACGGGCCTACCCATGGCCTATTCGGACATGAGGGCGGAAGTGGATCAAGAAGTAAGAATCACAGACGGAAGTCCCAGACGTTTTTCACTGGCCACGACCAATCATTTCCAAGGCGTTGAAATGATTGGTCGGAGAGAGAGGATTCGAACCTCCGGCCCCCACGTCCCGAACGTGGTGCTCTACCAGGCTGAGCTACTCTCCGGCGTCTGATCGGGGCGTCCTTATAGCGACGGGGTTTCGCCCCCGCAACGGCCCAGATTGCGGCCAAAAAGTCGGCCAAAACGTGCATGTTTCAAATGTTGCCCGTCCATCATCAGCCCCTGCGAAGGAGAATTCGGCAGGGGCAACGCGAATCAGGTGTACACAAGCCCTTGATTCGATTTAAGAACAAAATCCTTCACATTCACCCGATATTGGCATATTATCCGTATTGAAATCGGATGGAATGCCTAATGCCCAATCGTCACCGGGCGGGCAGGGATAGGCTTCACCGCGCGGGGCCATCCCCGCGCGCCAGCCTCAACGGCCAATCAGATCGAGGATTCGATCCATTCCTTGATTTTGGATTTGGGCAGTGCACCCACTTTGGTGGCGGCAACCTGGCCCTGGCTGAAAATCATCAGGGTCGGAATTCCGCGCACGCCATATTTGGTCGGCACATGGGGGTTTTCGTCGATGTTGATCTTCACCACCGTCACCTTATCGCTCATCTCGGCAGCCAGTTCTTCCAGCGCCGGGGCGATCATGCGGCACGGTCCGCACCATTCTGCCCAGAAATCCACCACGACCGGCTTCTTGGACGAGAGCACGTCGGCCTGAAACGAACTGTCCGAAACTTTGAGGGGCGCCGACATATAGATTCCTTGGGTTATGAGGATGCGAGGTCTAGTATGAATCTAGGAACGCACCCCCCAAGGGTCAAGGTGCGCAAGCCGCGTAATCTGTGCGTCCAACAGCTCATCCTCAAGGCGCATCAGCACAGGCCCCGCCGTCCACAACAGCCCGCAGACGATTGTCCTATTCGCAAATATCTTGCGCAACGCCGCGCGATACAGCGCCATCTGCGCAAGGTATCCGGTGGATACATCTCCCTGCCGCGCAGGCACCACCCGGTCGGTCTTGAAGTCGAGCACCAGAACCTCGCTTGGCGTCACCGCCAGCCGGTCCACCCGCCCGTTCACCCGAACACCGCCAAAGTCGGCAAGCTCCGCCGCCAGTGCCACTTCCGCCCGGCTCCCCGGCGCGAAAGCGGGCGCAAAGAGCGGGTCGTCGAGCACGCGCAAAATCTCGCCGGTCATTTCCGCGGCATCAGCCTCGGGCACCTCGCGTGCCAGAAAATACGCTCTGGCCACGGCTTCACGCCGCGCGTGCGCAATCTCAGGCAGCCGCGCCAAAGCGGCATGAATCAAAACCCCGCGCCTGAATTTTTTGCCTTCCCTGGCAAGTGGGGAAAGCGCCGCCGCCCGCGCATGACCCATCAGCGATGGGCGCACCATCCGTGGCCGCTCCACCTCATCCGCTGGCGGGCGCAGCGCCCAATCCGGCAACACAGTCTCGGGCGCAGCCGCATGAGCGGGCGCAACCGCTTTGCCATCTTCCGCATCGCCATAAACCCGCACCGTCTCACCGGCACGCTCCACCGCCACACCAAGCTCGGTGGCTGCTTTTTCCATCAGCGCATACCAGGATTGATCGGCCACGCCGCGCCGCGTTTCAAAGCCGCAAATATAAAGCCGCTCCTTTGCCCGCGTCAGCGCCACATACAGCAGCCGCCGATGCTCGTTCAGCGCCTCCGCATCGGCCTGCTGCTTGGCCGCCTTCACCGCCTCGGGCGCAATTGCATCCGGCACCGAAAACAAAACACTGTCCTCGCCATACAACAAATGCCGCTTCTGCGCGTTGGAGGCAGGGCGCGTCGTATCGGGCAAAATCACAATGTCGGCTTCAAGCCCCTTGGCGCCATGCACGGTCATCACCCGCACTTCATTGCGCCCGCGCTCCATGTCTCGCTTGATTTCCGCGCCGCCCCGCTCAATCCAGTGCAAAAACCCTTCCAAAGACGGCGCATTCTGCCGCTCATACGACAGCGCAAGCGACAGAAGCTCCTCAATCGCATCGCCCGCTTCCGCACCCAGTCGCCCCAAAAGCTTCAGCCGCCCGCCGCGCACCGTCAGCACATGGGCATAAAACTCAAACGGCGGCACAAAATCCGCCCGCGTCAAACATTCGGAAAGAAACGCGGTCGCTTCACCCAACGCCGCATCGTCGCATCCCTGCAAAGCCCGCCACAACGTGCCCTGCCGCGCATGGCTCAGTTCAAACA
This sequence comes from Rhizomicrobium sp., assembly GCA_035497595.1. Classification (GTDB taxonomy): domain Bacteria; phylum Pseudomonadota; class Alphaproteobacteria; order Micropepsales; family Micropepsaceae; genus Rhizomicrobium. The sequence goes on from DATJDE010000483.1 coordinate 2,330, forward strand.
GTTCGGTTTCGCTGATCCCCACCAGCGGCGAGCGCAGAACCGTCGCCAACGTCAAATCATCATCCGGCAACAGTGCAAACCGCCCCAGCGCAATCAGATCCTGCACCGCAATCTGCTCGGTCATGCGAATCCGGTCCGCCCCCGCCACCGGCACATTCAGCGCCTTCAACTGGCGAATGACCTCGCTGCCAAACGGCTCGCGCCGCGGCAGCAAAATCATAATATCCTCCGGCCGGATCGGATGATCCCGGCCGGGCAGGGCCACATGCTGCGTCATCCACCCCTTGATGGTGCGCGCAATCTTTTCCGCCAACCGTACGACAGGGCTGATTTCAGATGGCGCATCCACCGGCCGCCACGGATCAGGCTCCTCGCGATCATCCGGCTTCAGCGCAGGCCAAAATTCCACGCGGCCCGTAGCATCTTTACGCAGCGCCTCATGCTCAATCTCCATCCCGACAGAGGTGAGCCCGGCTCGCGCCTCGACATCGCCAAAAACCTTGTCGACAAACGACAGCACTTCCGGCACCGACCGGCGCGATGTTTTCAGCCACTCATAATTAAACGGCAGGCCAGCGCCTGCGATGCGCCCCTGAAAATGCTGCCGGTTCACATCGAACTGCGCCGGGTCCGCCCCCTGAAAACTGAAGATGGATTGTTTCTCATCCCCCACCGCAAAAACGGTGCGCGGTGCCGCTGCCACGCGCTGGCCATCACCTGCAAAAAACTCCTCCGTGAGTTTTTTCAGAATGGCCCATTGCTCGGGGCTGGTATCCTGCGCCTCATCCACCAACACATGATCAAGTCCGCCATCGAGTTTATAAAGCACCCAGGCCGCACTCTCGCCGCGCTCCAGAAGCGCCAGCGTTTCTGTGATCAGATCGTCATAATCCAGCGCCCCGCGCGCCCGCTTTTCCGCGGTGTAAAGTTCGCGCACCGCATCGGCAATGGTCAGCGCCGCATCGCAGAGCGATGCCGCATGCGCCGCCCGCCGCCTTTCTTCGGCTGCGCAAACCCGCTCGCACAAATCTTCAAAGTGGCGCGCAAGATCGGGCCGTTCCGCCGCCAAACCCTTGGTGACAAGGCTGGCATACCGCTCGCCATCAGCCTTCAAAAAACTCCCGCGCACCGCTTCAAACGCGCCCTCACCAAAATCTATCTCCAGCGCCTGCGCCAGCCCCGCCACGCGCTTTTGGTCGGTCGGTTTGCCAAGGCTCATCCAGCCGACAACCGCCTTCAATTGTGCCGCCTCGTGCCGCAGCGATTGGAGAAATGCGCGCACCACTTCTTCTTCGCTACGCTCCGGTTCGGCGCCGTGAAAACGCCGCAGCACCTGCGTCAGCGAACCATCCGATGGGTGACAGCCTGCCAATGCGCGCGAAAGCTTGCGCCGTTCATTGCCCAACGCCGCATCCAGCACATCCTGCAATTTCTTTTCGCTGGTCTGCGTCACCAGCCAGCCCACCGCCGCGCCAAGCCCAAGATCGCCAGATCCGGCGCGCTCCAGAACCCGCGCCCGCGCATCGCCAATCACTTCGCGCGAGGTCTGCTCATCCATCACCGTAAAACCGGGTGGCACACGCGCCTCGACAGAAAAGCGCGACAGAATATTCTGGCAGAACGAATGAATGGTCTGAATCTTCAAACCACCCGGCGTCTCCAACGCCTGCGCAAACAACCGCCGCGCTTTGCACAAATCCTCACCGGAAAGATCGCCCGCTCCAATCTCGGCCACATGCTCGGCAAGCTCGTCATCGGGCGCCATCGCCCATTTGCCGAGAATGTCGAACAATCGCCCCGCCATTTCGGCGGCGGCAGCTTTGGTATAGGTCAAACACAAAATCCGCTCCGGCTTCGCGCCCGAAAGCAGAAGCCGCGTCACCCGGTTTGCCAGCGTGTGCGTTTTACCCGCGCCCGCATTGGCCGAAACCCAGGCCGAATTTTTCGGATCAGCCGCCGCCAGAACCGGATCGTGCGCGCTCATTCGTCCTCGCCCCAACTACCGGCAGACCATTCCTTGACACGCGCCAGATGATCGAAATCTCCTACAAACTCGGCTCTGAATGGCATCACGCGGGGCAGATAGGCCTGGTCCACATCGTCAAACTGCGCCACTCGCGCCACCAGCAATTTTTTCGCCTCCTCGGCCAGTTCGTGCGCATTGGCCTTGATGGTGCGTACCTCGCCGGGCTTCGCACCA
>DATJDE010000484.1:0-9307 GCA_035497595.1 Rhizomicrobium sp.
AGGCTTTGCGTCGCCACCGTGTAGCCGCCGAAAATGCCCACCGCGTCAGCGATGGCGACCAGAAGCGGCATGGCGATGACGGCGGCAAGCACGCGCGGCACCACGAGATATTTGAACGGGTTGGTGGCGAGCGTGCTCAGCGCGTCGATCTGTTCGGTCACCCGCATGGTGCCGATTTCGGCGGCGATGGCGGCGGCGACGCGCCCTGCAAACATCAGCCCCGCAATCACCGGCCCGAGCTCGCGGCAGATGCCGAGCGCCACGACCTGCGGCACGAAAGCTTCCGCGCCATAGCGCGAGGAGCCGATAAAGATTTGCAGCGCCAGCACGCCGCCGGTGAAGAAGGCGGTGAGCCCGACCACCGGCAGCGACAGCCAGCCGATGCGAAACATCTGTTTCAGCAAGAGCTGCCAATAGAGCGGTGGGCGCACGCAATGGACCAGTGTCGTGCCGGTGAACACCGCAAGACGGCCGACCATTGCAAAAAATGCCAGAACCGCACGCCCGACCGGCGCGAAGATATTCATCGGGCACCTTCTGTTGAGGGCTGTTGATAGTGCCGCTGGGCTCTGCGGCTTAAAGAGGTGAGAATCTCGTAAGAGATGGTGCCGCAATCCGCCGCCAGCATCTCCAGCGAAATGGTGTCGCCCAAAAATTCCACATCGTCCCCCACCGCGGGCGGCGTTTTGAGGCCGCTCACGTCGAGGGTGATCATATCCATTGAAACATGCCCGATGATCGGCACCAGCGCCCCCCCGATAGCCGCGTTCCCACGATTGCCGAGGACGCGCATCAGCCCATCGGCATAGCCCAACGCCACAGTCGCGACCAATGTCTGTTGCGCAGGCCGGTAACTGGCTCCGTAGCCAACACTGTGCGGGGCGTCAACGCGGGCGAGCTGGAGAATTTTGCCCGTCAGCCCCACCACGCGGCGGAAGGGGTTGGGTCGGCTGGGCTGGGGATTGCCGCCATAGAGGCCGAGGCCGGGGCGCACCAGATCGAAGGCATAGTCCCGCCCCAGAAGCACCCCGCCGGTGGAGGCAAGGCTTGCCGGGGTCGGCGGGAGCATGGCCAGCGCGGCGCGGAAGCGATCACGTTGGAGAGGGTTCATCGGATGTGCCGGATCGTCGGCGCAGGCCAGATGGCTGAGCAGAAGCACAAGGTTGAGGCCTTTGAGCCGCGTTCTGGATTCGGCGACCAGTATGGCCAGTTCGTCAGGCGGCAGACCGAGGCGGTTCATGCCGGTGTCGATGTGGATTGCGCCATCGCGCCGGGCCGTGGATTGCCAGGCAGCGATCTGCGCCAGCGAATTGAGCACCGGGGTGAGGTTGTGGGCGATCAGCGCAGGGACAGAGTCCGGCAGGGCACCGTCGAGCACATAGATGCGGGCTTTGGGCTGGCAGGAGCGCAGGGCCACGCCTTCGGACAGGCGGGCGACGAAAAATGTGTCGCAGCCCGCGCCTGCCAGCGCCCCGGCCGCTTGCGCCAGGCCAACGCCATAGGCATCGGCTTTGACCACCCCTGCCGCCTTTGTGTGTGAAACGGCGGCGGTGGTGCGCCAATTGGCCACCACCGCGCCAAGATCGATCTCGAGGCGGGCGGCGGCAGATTCGGCGGGCGTAGATGTGCGGCGGGCGGTTGTCATGGCCGCGGGAGAATGACGGCGCAGCGCCCTGCCGTCAAAGCCCGGTGCGCGGGGACAAACTTACCCCTCAGCGGCCAGATTGCTGAAACGGGTGAAGCGGTCGTCGAAGAACAGCTCGACCTTGTTGGTGGCGCCATGGCGATGTTTTTCGACCAGCACTTCGGCGCGGCGGTGGCAGCGCTCCATCTTTTCCAGCCATTTGGAATGGTCGGTGGTGCCAGCCTCGGGCTCGCGCGATTTCAGATAGTATTCTTCGCGATAGACGAACATCACCACGTCGGCGTCCTGCTCGATGGAGCCTGATTCGCGCAAATCCGACAGGACGGGACGTTTATCGTCACGCGAATCAACGCTGCGCGACAGCTGGGAGAGCGCCAGCACGGGCACGTTCAATTCCTTGGCCAGCGTTTTGAGGCCCTTGGTCACTTCAGTGATTTCCTGCACGCGGTTTTCGGCCCGGCGCGAGGGTTCGATCAGTTGCAGATAATCGATGACGATGAGGCCGATCTGTTTTTCACGCTTGAAGCGGCGCGAACGGGCTGCGATCTGGGCAATGGAAATGCCGCCTGTATCGTCGATATAAAGCGGCAGGGTGGAGAGATCCTGCATGGTAAGGACGTAGGTTTCCCATTCCTTCTCGGTGAATTTGCCCGAGCGCATTTTCCACATTTCGATTTCGGACTGTTCCGACAAAATACGGGCGGAGAGTTGTTGCGCCGCCATTTCGAGCGAGAAGAACAACACCGGCGCACCGCGTGAAACCTCGGCCCCGGCTTCCTGATCCTGCGTGTAATAACGCGCGGCGTGGAAGGCCATGTTGGTGGCGAGCGCGGTTTTGCCCATGCCGGGGCGCCCCGCGAGAATCAAAAGGTCAGATGGTTGCAGGCCTTGCAGAAGCCCGTCGATTTCGGTGAAGCCGGAGGACACACCGGAAATGCGCCCGCCGCGCAACTGGGCGCGTTCAGCCGATTCCACGGCACGGCGCAAGGATTCGGAAAAGTCGATCGGGCCATCGCCATAGCGCGAGCTTTCGGCCACCGCATAGAGGGCTTTTTCGGCGGACTCGATCTGGCTTTGCGTGGTTTTTTCGTGCGGCGCTTCATAGGCGGTGTTGACGATATCCTCGCCGATCTGGATCAGCGCGCGGCGGACGGACAGATCGGTGAGAATTTTGGCGTAATCGCGCACATTGGGAAGGGCGGGAGCGGCTTGCGCGAGCCCGGCGAGATAGGCATGGCCGCCAACTTCCACCAGGCCCGGATCGTTCTTCATCGCAGCGTGCAGTGTGAGCGGCGTCATCACCATGCCGCCGCGCTCGAAGCCTTGCAGCATGATGTCGTAGAGCCGCGTGTGCAGCTGATCGTAGAAATGCTCGGGCTTCAGCGTGCCGGAAACCCGTTCGAGCGCGCGATTGTCCACCAGGATCGCGCCGAGCAGGGCCTGCTCGACATCGATATCATAGGGGACGTGACGGTAGATTTCCTGTTCCATGTGCCTGTCCGGTGAGGGCGGTACTCAAACAATGCCGAGCCCTTTGGACAAGGCTGTAGCACCATTGCTGCACAGCTTCATCCGCCCACCCCTGTAAGCAGGGATTACGCTTTTTGCGCGGAAATGGGCGGACGGTTCCCTAAGTCGTTGTTTCTGCGACGACCGCGCATGGCATGGATCGTGCGTAGTTCCCGCCATACTGATCCTCTTTGGAAAGATTTCGATATATGCTGAAAAGACTTGCGGGCGCGGTCATACTCGCCCTGATTGCGTCGCCAGCCTCTGCTCTTCCGATCAACAATCCTGTTCCAACCAATGCCTACATTTCCTATGCCGGTCTCGACTGGGCATGGGGTGGTCCGTGCGCTTACAGAAACGGCTGCGGCGATGGCGATCTGAGCTACCAATCCACACTTGGCTGGCGTCTGCCGACGGAGTCAGAACTGGCGCTCGTTACACCCAACTTTGCCAGCCTCTTCGTGTTTGCCGGTGCGAATGTTCCGCTGAACGGATCTGATCCGCTGTCGGGTGCTACCGTCGGGCTAGCGCCCGGCGCTATAGCCTGCGCGTCGCCGTATTTCAGCACTACCCATTCGCATTGCGATTATGAAAACGGCATGGATGGTCTTTGGGCCGGACCAATGAGCAGCAACGTCATCCCCTATGCGGAGCAACTCTACGTTCGCGCCACGACAGGGGCACCTGAGCCGACCACCCTTGCGCTGCTTGGTGCAGGGCTTGCCGGACTTTCGTTCCGCCGCAAGACGCGCGCCTGAACGTCCGATAACGACGATGACTCAAACGGCGGCCCGCAATGGGCCGCCGTTTTGTTATGCGGCGCGGGTACTGTGAGGCATGTGGTCGGTGCCGGAAAAGCACATGCTGCGTTCGTCTTCGAGCATATAATCGCGCGTGATCGGCAGGGTTCCCACGCGCTTGATGAGCTGAATCTGGAAGACCACCAAGCCTTCGCGGCGAAAACTCATTTCGGCCCCGGCAAGATAGAATTCCCACATGCGGCAGAACCGCTCGTCATACACCTTTGCAACTTCGGCCCAGTTGGCTTTGAAGCGGCGGCGCCACTCTTTCAGCGTTTCGCCATAGTGCAGGCGCAAGACTTCGACATCGGCCACCATCAAGCCATTGCGTTCGATCGCCGGCAGGATTTCGGACAAAGCGGGTGTGTAGCCGCCAGGGAAGATATATTTGCTGATCCACGGATTGGTGGCAGCGGGCCCAGTGGAGCGGCCAATGGTGTGAATCAGGGCGACCCCATCGTCGGTCAGCAGATCGCCGATTTTGGTGAAGAAGGCATCGTAATAGGGCACGCCCACATGTTCGAACATGCCGACCGACACCACGCGGTCGAATTTTCCCTGTAGCGCACGGTAATCGATCAGATCGAAGGTGCAACGCTCGCCAAGGCCCGCGCTACGGGCGCGTGCGCGGGCGACCGCGATCTGTTCTTCGGAAAGGGTGACGCCCTTCACGCGGGCACCCGTATCACGCGCGATATCAAGCGCCAGACCGCCCCAGCCGCAGCCGATATCGAGCACCTGCACATCCTCATCCTTGAGAAACAGCTTGGCAGCGATGTGGCGTTTTTTGGCGATCTGGGCCTCTTCCAGCGTTTCGCCCGGCGCATTGAAATAGGCGCAGGAATATTGCCGGTCGCGATCCAGAAACAGATCGTAGAGGCGGCCCGACAGATCGTAATGGTGGGCCACATGAGCGCGGGCGCGCCCAGCCGGATTATATTGTGCGAAACGGCGGAAAAATTTACGCCACTGATCGGCGATTGTGAGAATCACAGAGCGTTTGCGGCTCTGGGCCAGGTTGCGCATCAACAGGTCCAGCAGGCCGGCGATATCGCCCTCCTCCACTGTCAGGCGGCGGTCCATATAAAGCTCGCCGAGCTTGAGATCGGGCTGCAGGAAAAGTTCCAGCGCGGCCCACCTGTCATGCAGCTTGAGGACGATATGCGGATGGCCAGACCCTATGACGGTCCGTCTGCCATCAGGGCCGATGAGGGTCAGACTGCCCTGATGGAGGATCGTGCGCAGCAATTGAGCGAGCATTTGCGCCAACTCCAGTCGATCATCTGACTGGGAAATGCGCAGGCACGCCCAAAAGTTCCGTTAGAGGCGGCGGGCAAAGTGGGCTCGGCGCGGAGGCCTGACCGCGTGAATGGTCGCGGTTCGCCAAGCTCACTTTCCCGTGAAGACATCCGCGTAGTGATCGGGCTTGAAGCCGATCAGGAGGGTGCCCCCGTTTTCCAGAACCGGGCGCTTGATCATGGCGGGTTGGGCCAGCATGAGGGCCACGGCCTTTGTCTGGTTGAGGCCCGCGCGCTGGTCTTCCGGCAATTTACGGAACGTCGTGCCCGCGCGGTTGAGCAGCGGTTCCCAGCCTGCTTTTGCGATCCAGCCGAGCAGCTTCTCGCGCGTTATCCCTTGGGCTTTGTAGTCGTGAAATGCGTAGGCGACGCCATGGGCATCAAGCCAGCTACGGGCCTTTTTCATCGTGTCACAATTTTTGATGCCGTAGAGCGCAACGGGATTTGGCATGGGCCGACCTGTCTGGTGGAGGGAAGGAACTTTATAGGCAGAAACTTTCGGCCTTCAACACACGGCCTTGATAAGCTTGCCCCTGTCAGGCGGTACGCGGGCACTTTTTTGGAACTATTTACGGGCTGAACGCTTACCCCTTGAGTTCAGGGGCGTGCGTCATGGCTGCTGCTCTCACGGGTTGGATTCTCATTTTGCTCGGCGCCGTTCTGGGGCTTGGCGGTATATGGCTGGCGGTGGCCGACGGCAGTTTATTCTACATCGCGATGGGCATTGGCCTGATCCTCAGTGGCTATCTTCTGAAAGCGCGGTGGTCCTCTGCCCGGCTCGTTTATGCGGCGCTGCTGTTGGTGACGCTGGCCTGGGCGCTGTGTGAAGTCGGGCTCGACTGGTGGCAACTGGTGCCGCGCGGGCTGCTGCTCTGCCTCATCGGATTGTGGCTGCTGTTGCCGCTGTTGCGCGCAAAGCGGATGGACAGCGATGGGCTGATGCGGGCTTCCGGCGACGACTGGTGGGGCGCGCGCGGAGTTCTGGCGGGCACCATTGTGCTTGTCGCGATTGTGGCGTTGCTGGCCGCGGCGCGCGATGGTTTTTTGATGGATGGCAAATTACCGGGCGCCTCTGCGCACTTTGCCTCTGCCGAACCTTTAGCCCGAGACGATTGGCCCAGCTATGGCGGCGACAGATACGGGCGGCGCTATTCGGCACTCAGCGATATTACGCCCGCCAATGCGCGCAAGCTGAAAGTCGCGTGGGTGTTTCATACCGGCGATAGGAAACTGCCGACCGATCCTGGCGAGACGACATATGAAGTCACACCGATCAAGATCGGCAATACGCTCTATCTGTGCACGCCGCACAATCATGTCATTGCGCTCGATCCCACCACCGGCAAGCAGAAATGGGCGTTTGACCCGAAGATTGCGATCAAGCAGACGAGCGAACACCTGACATGCCGGGGCGTTTCCTACCACACCGATCCGACAGCGGATGCCAGTACGCCCTGCAAGAACCGGCTGATCGTGCCGACCATGGATGCGCGGCTGTTCGCGCTGGATGCGATGACCGGCAAGACCTGCCCGGACTTTGGCACTAACGGCCAGATTTCGTTGCTGGAGCACATGCCGAACCCGACGCCGGGGTTTTATATGGTGACGTCTCCGCCGATGGTGGTGGGCGATCTGGCGATCCTTGGGGCGGCGATCAACGACAACGCATCGGCCAACAATCCTTCTGGTGTGGTGCGTGCTTTTGATGTGCATAGCGGCAAGCTCGTCTGGGCATGGGATCCGGGGGCGGCCGATCCCAATGCGATACCGACAGGCAACCAGACCTATAGCGCGGGGGCGCCGAACATGTGGTCCATCGCCAGCGCCGATGAGGCGCTGGGGCTTGTCTATATTCCGCTGGGCAACAAATCGCCCGACCAGTTTGGCGGCGCGCGCACACCGCAGGTGGAACGCTTCAGCTCGGCGGTGGTGGCGCTGGAAATTGCGACCGGAAAATTGAGATGGGTGTTCCAGACGGTGCATCACGATCTTTGGGACCGTGATGTGCCTGCGCAGCCGACGCTGGTGGATTTGAATTCCAGTTCGGGTGTTGTGCCTGCACTCATTCAACCGACAAAACAGGGCGATCTGTATGTGCTGGATCGCCGGACGGGAAAGCCGATCTTTCCGGTGCGCGAGATGAAGGTGAGCGGCACCACCGTGCCCGGCGATTTTATTGCACAGACGCAGCCGGTTTCGAGCCTGACTTACATGCCGCCGCAATTGCGCGAAGCCGATATGTGGGGGGCGACGCCGTTCGATCAGTTGTGGTGCCGGATACGGTACCGCTCGATGTATTATGCCGGACCGTATACACCGCCGTCGTTCGAGGGGACACTGGTCTATCCGGGCAATACCGGCGTCTTCAACTGGGGCGGTGTGGCGGTCGATCCGGTGCGGCAGGTGTTGATCGGCTCGCCGATGTGGCTGCCATTCGTTGTTAAGACCTATAAGCGCGACGATGCGCAGACCCGTTATGTGACGACCGGGCTTGGCGCGTTTGGTGAGAATTTCGGCGGGCCGTATGCGGTGGCGCAATACCCCTTCATGTCGCCCATCGGCGTGCCCTGCCCGGCACCGCCCTGGGGTTCGCTGGTCGGCACCGATCTGGCGACCGGCAAGACGGCGTGGCGGGTGCGCAATGGCACGGTGCGCGATTCATTCCCCGTTGTGCCGTTACCGCTCAATCTGGGCGTGCCGTCGCTGGGTGGGCCGCTTGTTACCGCTGGCGGGGTATTTTTTTACAGCGGCACGCTCGACAATTATCTGCGCGCTTATGATGTGACGACGGGCGAGAAATTGTGGCAAGGGCGATTGCCTGCGGGGGGACAGGCCACGCCCATGACCTATCGCGCGGGCGATGGGCGGCAGATGGTGGTGGTGGCAGCGGGCGGACATGGCTCGTTCGGGACCAAACTCGGCGATGCGATCGTCGCCTTTGCACTCAGCAAATAGACGCGTCATGCGTGTGCGTGCTGTTTGCGGGGCATTGTCTGTGTGCTGCGCGGCCGGTTCGGCCTTTGCCCAGACCGCCGATGTTCCGCCGACACTCAGCGGTGAATGGAGCGGGGTGCGAACCGATTTGCGCGCGGCGGGCGTTGATCTGACGGCGGGCTACACTTCGGAAACCGGGTGGAATTTTTCCGGCGGCGACCGCCAGCGTGTGCGCGATTCCGGCCAGCTTGCAGTGGGCGCGACGCTGGATGCGCAAAAGCTGCTTGGCATCGCGGGTGGGACGTTTCAGGCCACCCTCACCTATCGCCATGGCGAGGAGCTTGGACCTGCGGCTGGGCTTGGGTTGTTGCAGCAGGCACTGGAAGTTTATGGCCGCGGCCAGACATGGCGGTTGACGCAAGTCTGGTATGAGCAGGTGTTTGCCCGCGGCGTGGCAGATGTGAAATTCGGGCGCATGACGGTGGGCGAGGACTTTGCCGTCGCGCCGTGCGATTTCATGAACCTCACTTTTTGTGGCGCGCAGCCCGGCAATATCGTGGGCGACTATTGGTACAACTGGCCGGTGAGCCAATGGGGCGGTCTGCTGCGGTTGAAAGATGACGACCGCTATGTGCAGGTCGGCATGTATGAAGTGAACCCGCGCAATCTTTTACGCAACGTTTTCGACTGGTGGGGACGTGGCGCGACCGGTGTTCTGATTCCCATCGAATTTGGCATGACGCCGGTGGTGAATGGTTTGCCGGGCGAATATCGACTGGGCGGCTGGTATGACACATCGGGCGGCGATGATCTGGCGCTGGGTGCGCCGCTGCACAGATCGGGCCGCTATGGCATGTACGTCGTGGCGCAGCAGCAATTGACCGGTACAGCTGAGGGCGCGAACACCACATCCGGGCTTACCGTCTCGCTGAGATTTTCGCAGGCCGACACCAAGACTGCGCTGCTCGACAATCAGTTGACACTGGGGCTGACCTATATGGGTGCATTTGCGGCCCGGCCAAAAGATGTCATCGGGTTTGCGGTGGGGCGCACCCATGTCAATCCGCGCGGACAGGAATTTTCGCCGATACCACAAGCCTTGCAGCCAACGGCGGAATATG
>DATJDE010000485.1:0-2957 GCA_035497595.1 Rhizomicrobium sp.
CATCTGCGTCTGCGCGCTGAATGGAACGAACTCTGCGTTAAGCCTGGAAAACTCTCGTTCCCGCAACCCGTACTTTTCCTTCGCCAGAATGACGATGGATCGGCCTTCCGGCGTTTCGTCGGCGAGCGAAGCAAGTTGGGCCGCTTCTACCAATTCTTTCATGTCAACGCCGGGCAGCGCGATGAAATCGGTCGCCACGCGGTTTCCAAGTGTGATTGTGCCGGTCTTGTCGAGCAAAAGCGTATCTACATCACCCGCCGCCTCCACCGCGCGGCCAGATTTTGCAAGCACATTGAACCGCACCAGCCGATCCATGCCAGCGATTCCGATTGCCGACAGCAGGGCACCAATGGTGGTGGGGATCAACGTAATGAAAAGCGCAGCCAATATCACAACGGCGACACTGCCTTGCGTATAGTGCACGAATGCTGGAATTGTGCAGACCGTAAAGACAAACAATAAAGTAAGGCCCGCGAGGAGAATATTCAACGCGATCTCATTTGGGGTTTTCTGCCGTTCAGCGCCTTCGACAAGCGCGATCATGCGGTCAAGGAAAGTAGCCCCCTGTTTTGCCGTGATGCGCACCACGATCCAATCTGATAGTACACGGGTGCCGCCTGTCACCGCCGAACGATCACCACCGGATTCGCGGATGACAGGCGCGCTTTCGCCGGTGATTGCAGATTCATCGACCGACGCGATACCTTCCATCACCTCACCATCGGATGGAATGTAATCTCCGGCTTCCACCAGAACCTCGTCACCGCGTTCCAGCTCAAACGCAGGGACGTTTTCGTAAACCTTCATCTCCCTGTTCGCCAGCCGCTTTCCTTTCAAGTCTACTTTGGCTTTGCGAAGCGCATCGGCTTGTGCCTTTCCACGGCCTTCGGAAACAGCTTCGGCAAAATTGGCGAACCACACGGTAATCCAAAGCCAAAGCGAAATCTGGCCAGCGAAACTTGCCCCCCGGCCGTTCGCAAAATCACGTAGAAAGAGAATGGTCGATAAAACAGCCACCAGCGCGGTCGTGAAAATCACCGGATTGCGCCAGAGAGACCACGGATTGAATTTCTTCGTCGCGGAGATCGCCGCTTCCAGTAATATATTGCCGTCAAACAGCGGGGTGGGGTTGAGTTCGCGCGCCATAGCAGCCTCAGAAGCTCATGCCAGCCAGCATCGCGGCATGTTCCGCGATGGGGCCAAGCGCAAGCATGGGAAGAAAGGTAACTCCGCCGACGATCAGCATGGTTACAGCCAACAATGCCGAGAACAGCGCACCGTCGGTTGGAAACGTGCCCGCCGAAGCGGGAGCACGCGTTTTCAGCGCCATGGATCCCGCAATGGCCAGCATGGGCGCCATCGGCAGGAAGCGGCCGATAAACATGCACAGGCCCAGCGCGATATCATAGAACCAGGTATCAGCCGAAAGCCCGGCGAAAGCCGATCCGTTATTGGCTGAGGCGCTGGTAAACGCATACAGTATTTCAGAAAAACCATGCGGCCCCTGATTGGCGAGCCCCGCTGTGCCCGCAGGCAAGATAGAAGCGACGGCCGTTCCAATCAGCATACACAACGACGGCACCGCGATACCAATGACGGCGAGTTTCACCTCGCGGCTTTCGATTTTCTTGCCAAGATATTCCGGTGTGCGCCCCACCATCAGACCGGCGAGAAACAACGCTAGGAGCACAAACAGAAGCGCAACGTAGAAGCCTGAACCTGCACCGCCAAAAATGACTTCACCCAGATGCATGTTGAACATCGGCACCAGGCCTCCGAGCGCGGTGAGGCTGTCATGCATTGCGTTTACCGCGCCGCAGGACGCAGCGGTTGTGACGGTGACGAACAGGCTTGAGGCAACGATGCCGAAGCGAACCTCCTTGCCCTCCATATTACCGCCGAACTGATCGATGCCATGTGCAACCAGGTGGGGGGTGCCATAGGCTTCAGCCACCCAGCTGATCAGCGCACCGCACAAAAACAACACCGTCATTGCGCCCAAAATGGACCAACCCTGTTTCTCATTACCCACATATCGGCCAAAGACATTGGTGAGGCCCGCGCCTATCGCGAAGATTGCCAGCATCTGAACCAGATTTGTCAGCGGCGTGGGGTTCTCGAACGGATGCGCCGAATTAGCATTGAAGAAGCCGCCGCCATTGGTGCCCAGCATCTTGATGGCTTCCTGGCTGGCGACAGGACCAAGTGCAATTGTCTGTCGTGCGCCTTCGAGTGTATTGGCTGTAGCCGATGCCAATAAGGTTTGCGGTACACCCTGCCAGACGAAAACGAGTGCCAGCACAATAGAAATCGGCAACAGCACATAGAGCGTACAGCGCGTAACATCGACCCAGAAATTTCCGATCGTTTTCGCGTGTTGCCGCGAAAGGGCACGGATGAATACGATGGCGAGCGCAATTCCGGTGGCTGCAGACAGAAAATTCTGCACCGTCAACCCTGTTGCCTGTGCGAAATGACCTAGCGTGGATTCTCCACTGTAAGCCTGCCAGTTTGTGTTGGTCACAAAAGAGATCGCCGTATTGAACGCCAGCTTCGGCGACATGCCCACAAAATGCTGCGGATCAAGCGGTAAAAATCTCTGGAGACGCAGGATTGTGTAAAGTAGCACGAACCCAGCCGCATTGAACACAAACATGCTGAGGCCATAACCCACCCAGCCCTGCTCACGGGTTCGGTCAACCCCCGCGAGGCGATAGAATAGATTCTCCAAGGGCGTTAACACTGGCGCGAGAACTGTACGCCGCCCTTCAAAGACGCGGGCCATGTAGCCGCCGAGAGGCCGGGCAAGCGCAAGGACCAACGCAATGAACAGGAGAATTTGCAAGGCACCATTCAAGACTGACATGAGCACCTCAAAATTTCTCGGGCCTGAGGAAGGCGATGCTCAGATAGACAATGAGGAAAAGCGCAAGTGCTGCGCCTAACCCGAGATCCAG
>DATJDE010000486.1:0-2787 GCA_035497595.1 Rhizomicrobium sp.
GTTTCATAGACCCCGCGTGACTTCATGCCGACGAAACGGTTTTCGACCAGATCGAGGCGGCCGATGCCATTGGCTTTGCCAAGCTCGTTCAGTTTGGCGAGCAAGGTTGCGGGGGAGAGCTTTGCGCCGTCGATGGAAACGGGATCGCCTTTTTCAAAACCGATCTCGATGGTAGTGGGGGTGTTGGGTGCATCTTCAGGGCTGAGGGTGCGCTGATAGACGATGGAGTGCGGTTCGAGGGCCGGATCTTCCAGCACTTTGCCTTCGGACGAGGAGTGCAGGATGTTTGCATCCACCGAGAACGGGGCTTCGCCGCGTTTGTCTTTTGCGATCGGGATTTGGTGATGTTCGGCGAACTCGATCAGCTTGGTGCGGCTGGTCAGATCCCACTCACGCCAGGGAGCGATGATTTTGATGTCCGGTTTCAGAGCGTAATAGCCGAGTTCGAAACGGACCTGATCGTTGCCCTTGCCGGTGGCGCCGTGACAGACGGCATCCGCACCCAGACGTTCGGCGATCTCGATTTGTTTTTTGGCGATCAGCGGGCGGGCGATGGAGGTGCCGAGCAGATAGACGCCTTCATAGACCGCGTTGGCGCGGAACATGGGGAAGACGTAATCGCGGACGAATTCTTCGCGCAGGTCTTCGATGAAAATGTTTTCGGGCTTGATGCCGAGGAGTTCGGCTTTTTTGCGCGCGGGCTCCAGCTCTTCGCCCTGCCCCAGATCGGCGGTGAAGGTGATGACCTCGGCGCCATATTCGGTTTGCAGCCATTTGAGGATGACCGACGTATCGAGCCCCCCGGAATAGGCCAGAACCACCTTTTTCACGCCTGCAACCGCCACTGTCATCTCCGCATAACTGTTTGATACTGAATGGGAAAGCTATTTGCCCTGCAAAGGGCACCGCCCCGTTTATCCGTGCATACCAGATCGCGGCTCCGCGGGAAATCTGAAGGTGGCGGAACTTTGGATGCCGGGTTAGTTTTTGGCATGACCCAACACACACTCGACTTTTGGTATGAATTTGCCAGCACCTATTCCTACCCCGCTGCCATGCGGGTGGAGGCGGCGGCCAGCGCCGCTGGGGTGCGGGTGCGCTTTCGCCCTTTTCTGTTGGGGCCGATTTTTGGCGCGCAAGGATGGACGGATTCGCCGTTCAATATTTACCCCGTGAAGGGGCGCTATATGTGGCGCGACATGGAGCGGATTTGCGCGGGGCTCGGTTTGCCGTTGAACCTGCCGCCCTTGCGCTTTCCGCAGAACGGGTTGAAGGCGGCGCGGTTGGCGCTGGCCGGTGAGGCGGATGGCTGGATCGGGGATTTCACCCGCGCTGTCTATTCCGCCAATTTTGCGCAGGCGCGCGATATTTCGGACGATGCGGTGCTCTCGGAGATTTTAGGCGGGCTTGGCGTGGATGTGGCGGCGGCTGTTGCGGCGGCCAATGGGCCGGAGAACAAAGCGCGGTTGAAGGCGCAGACGGATGAAGCTGTGGCGCTGGGGATTTTTGGCGCGCCGAGTTTTGTTGTGGGGGATGAATTGTTCTGGGGGAATGATCGGCTGGAGCAGGCTGTGCAGTGGGCGGCGCGCGGATAACCACGCCTGTTATGGCACTTCATCTTGCAGCGGGCGTGCTGGTGTCAGCTGGGTGGCCCGCACTCGGCGGGCCATGACAATGTAGATTGTCAGCCCGGCAGGCGTTCGAAGCTCGGCATGCCATCCGGGATGTGGTGGAAGGGTTGTTTGTCGATGGTGTAGATCGCCATCTTTGGGCCATCGAATGTTTTTGGATCGTCCAGCGTGCCGACTTTTATGATGACGGCGGGGAAGCCCGGGCGGCGGGTGGTGAGTTGGGTGCCGCAATCGGGGCAGAATTCGCGGGTCACCGCTTTTTCCAGATCGCTGCGGGTGAAGGTTTTGGGGGTGCCGCGTGTGTAGGTGAAGCCTGAGGCGGGCATTAGCACAAACAGGTTGGGTTCGCCGCCGGTGAAATATTGGCATTCACGGCAATGGCATTGGCCTTTCATCATGGGCTCGCCTTCGGCCACGAAATGCAGCTTGCCGCAATAACATCCGCCTTCGAATTTCATGTGCATTCCCCCTGTCAGTTTGAGCGATGTTACTGCTGACAGGGGTGAATGAACAGAGCGCGGTTACCAGGTGCCGCCGTCGACGCGGATGACTTGGCCGGTCGTGAAGGACGACGCATCGCTGGCGAGATAGAGCGCGGTGCCGACAATTTCTTCCGGTTTGCCGAAGCGTTGCAGGCCGAGGGAGCGGGCGTATTTTTCATCGTCCCGCCAGGCGGTGGACACGTCAGTCAGGAAGGGGCCGGGGGCGATGCAGTTGACGCGGACTTTGGGTGCGAAGGCTTTGGCGAGGGCGACGGTCATCACATTCACCGCTGCTTTGGCGCCGCCGTAAGGGACGGTGTGGGGCATGGGCACGAAGGCGGCGACGCTGGAGAGGTTGATGATCACCCCGCCCGCGCCTTTCACCATGCGTTCGCCGATGAGGGATGAGAGGCGGAACGGGCCTTTGAAATTGACGTCGATCACCTTGTCGAACAGGGCTTCGCTCGTTTCTGTCAGCGAGGGGGCCATGGGGGACATGCCGGCATTGTTGACCAGAATATCTACGCGGCCGAAATGGGCGTAGGCGGCTTCGGCGAGTTTGTCGTTGTCGGACCAGGTGCCGACATGGGCGGCGAAGGGGAGCGCTTTGCGGCCGAGTTTTTCGACTTCGTGGGCGACTTGTTCGCAGGAGTCTAGTTTGCGGCTGGCGATGA
>DATJDE010000487.1:0-6667 GCA_035497595.1 Rhizomicrobium sp.
TGTTCTACTTCGAACCCTTCCCAAACAACGGCCCACCATCATCCAGCGCATGAAACACAATCTTGCGCATCACCGTCGGAAGCGCGGCGTTATCCAGGTCGCGCGTCCACACCACGTCTGACAACGCATCAAGCCGGGGGCGCTTTTGCACCTGTGCAAAATACACCTCCACCTCCAGCTCAAAATGCGTAAACACATGCCGCACAAGCCCCGGCAATTTTTGCCAATCCGCAGAAAAAGGCTCCAGCGCACGAAGTTTTCCACCCGTTGGAAATGTCTCCGTCCAAGGCCCCTGCGGCGGCTCCCGCATTCCGCCAAGCAAGCCCTTCACAGGCCGCCTCACCAGCAGCACCGCGCCCGTCCTGTCCCGTGCCACAAAGGCCGCCCCGCGCCGCAAGGGGCGCGCCGCCTTCGCGCCCCGCATCGGCAGCGTTTCCTGAATGCCCAACCGCCGCGCCTCACACCCATCCGCCCACGGACAATTCCCGCAGGCAGGCCGCTTGGGCGTGCAAATGGTAGAGCCCAAATCCATCAGCGCCTGTGCAAAATCCCCCGCCCGCACATCTGGCAAAATGGATTCCGTCAGCGCCTTCAATTGCGGCTTGGCCTTGGCCAAAATCTCACGCACGGCGAAATAGCGCGCGATCACCCGCTCGGCATTGGCATCCACCGCCGCGGCTTTCACGTCAAATGCAATCGCCGCAATCGCGCCCGCCGTATACGGCCCGATGCCCGGAATTTTCCGCAACTCCTCAATCGTGCGCGGAAACTTGCCTCCCAGTTCCCCCGCGACCATCTTCGCAGCCGCGTGCAGGTTGCGCGCCCGGGCGTAATAGCCAAGCCCCGCCCAGGCCGCCAAAACATCATCCAGCGGTGCCGCCGCCAAATCTTCCACCGTCGGCCAGCGCGCCAGGAATTTGCGATAATAATTGCCCACCGCCTGCACGGTGGTCTGCTGCAACATGATCTCAGACAGCCAAACCCCATAAGGATCGGCCCGCCGCCCCTTGGGTCCGCGCCATGGCAGGACGCGCCTGTGGATATCATACCAGGCGAGCATCAGCGCGCCGGGCGGTTTTGGCTTTTGCTTTGAAGCGGTGCGGGTGTGCATAATCACCCGACAATGCCCGACCAGCGCGAAGACAAAAAGAACCAAGGCAAAATCCCGCCCGCTCCACCACGCCGCAACTGGGTGGAGCCGGTGGCCCGGTCGGTTGCACCCCTCACCGCACTCGCCTTTGCCCGCGCCGGTTTCCGCGATCCCACCCTGCTTCTTAGATGGGAGGAGATTGCAGGCCCCGAAGTCGCCCGCATTGCCCGCCCGATAAAATTGAGCGAAAGCGCGCATGGCGGCGTGCTCACCCTCAAGGCCGAACCGGGTGCCGCGCTTTTCCTGAGCCATGAAACACGCGCGCTGTGTGGCCGCATCAACGACTATCTGGGCCGCGAAGCTGTGCATAAGTTACGGTTCGTACAGGGCGCGCTGGTCGAAAGACCACCAAAACCGCCCCATCGCGCCCCCTCCGGCCCACTTCCACCGCACGATCCAGCGACAAAATTCACCGGCCCCGAAAAAGTCCGTGAGTCTTTGCTGCGATTTGCCCGCGCCCGTCGCCGCGTGGATTGAACCGCCGCGCCGCCTCTGCCAAAACCAGACGGAACCCTTTCGGAGAGCGGACCCTTGAACCGCAAGCCTCTGCTTATCGCAATTGCCGCCGCAGCCGTGATCGCGCTGGGCGTTATCGGCTATCTCACGCTGGGCAAATCGGCGGATAGCGCCCTGCCCGCCAGCGGCGAACGCGCCAATGTCACACTGACTGCGGATGACCGCACGATGGGCGACCCCAAAGCACCGGTCACGGTGGTGGAATATGCGGCGCCAACCTGCCCGCATTGCGCCCATTTCAACGAAACCGTATTTCCGAAGCTGAAGGTCAAATATATCGACACGGGCAAAGTCTTTTATGTCTTCCGTGTGTTCCCGCTCAGCTCTGTCGATCTTGCGGTGGAAGCGCTGGCCCGCTGCCTGCCGACGGAAAGCTATTTCAATTTCATCGATCTGTTGTTCAAGAATCAGGTGACCTGGGATCCTGAATTCCAGCCACTCGATGTGCATGAAGGAATTCTTACCGTCGCGCGCATGGCAGGCATGGGCCGCGAACAGGCCGACCGCTGCATGCAGGACAAAACGCAGCTCGAACGCGCCAGCCGCGTCGGCCAGGACGGCCAGACTCGCTACCAAATCACGGGAACTCCATCATTCGTTGTGAATGGAAAGCTCCATGGCGGCCAATATGACTGGGAAAGCCTCCAGAAAGAGCTGGACGCCGTGTTAAAGACCCCGTGACGGCACAGTTCTTTCGATTCGCTAGCAGGGCGGTAAGACGTTGAAATTCACCCGACTGAGACTTTCAGGCTTCAAGTCTTTCGTGGAGCCGACCGAGCTTTACGTCGAACCCGGCCTCACCGCCGTTGTCGGGCCGAACGGCTGCGGCAAATCCAATCTGTTCGATGCACTTCGCTGGGTGATGGGTGAAACACGCCCCACCTCCGTGCGCGGCAGCGAAATGGATGATGTGATCTTCGCCGGTTCCGCGGGCCGCCCGGCCCGCAACGTCGCCGAAGTCACGCTCTATGTGGACAATGCGGACCGCAACGCCAGCCCGCAATTCAACGACAGCGATACGATCGAAATCTCGCGCCGCATCGAGCGTGAGGCAGGCTCCGTCTACCGCATCAACGGCCGCGATGTGCGCCAGCGCGATGTGCAGATTTTCTTTGCCGATGCGTCGTCCGGCGCAGGCTCCACCGCCTTTGTGCGGCAGGGCCAGATCGGCATGTTGATCAGCCAGAAGCCGCTCAACCGCCGCGCCATTTTGGAAGAAGCTGCCGGCATCGGCGGCCTGCATCAACGCCGCCACGAAGCTGAACTGCGCCTGCGCGCTGCCGAAACCAATATGGGCCGGCTGGATGATGTGGTCCGCGAAATCGAAGGCCAGTTGCAAAGCCTGAAACGCCAGGCCCGTCAGGCCGCGCGCTATCGCAATCTCTCCGGTCTCATCCGCAAGGCCGAGGCGCTGGCGCTATATCTGCGCTGGTCCGCCGCCGAAGCGCACGCCAAGGTCGCGAAAGAAGCACTCGACACCGCGATTTCCCAAGTCGAAACCGCAACCCAGCTTGCCGCCATCGCCTCCACCGCGCAGGCCGAACTCGCCAGCCACCTCCCGCCCCTGCGGGAAGCGGAGGCCGAAAAATCCGCCGCCCTGCATCGCCTCATCGTCGAACGCGATGCGCTCGATGCTGAAGAAGCCCGCGCCCGTGAAGCAGCCCAACGTCTGCGCCAACGCCTCACCCAGGCCGAACAGGATATCGCCCGCGAACGCACGCTGGATGCCGATGCCCGCAATTCGCTTCAGGCCTTGGGCGAAGAACGTACCCAGCTTGAAGACGTGTCATCACACGCCACATCCGAACTGACGGATGCCGAACAAAAAGCCAATGAAATTGTCGCAGCGCTCGCCGAAACCGAACGCACCCTCGACCGGCTGACCCGCGAACTCGCCGAATGGAATGCGCGCAAGGCCAGCACCGAACGTTCGCGCAATGTCGCCGCCGCGCTCGCCCAATCCAGCACCGATCAGCTCAACACCGCGCAAAGCCGCCTCGAACAGGCGATGGCCAACGCCGCCGCCGCGCCCGATGTGAAGGCCGCTGAAGACAATGTGCTCGAAGCGCAAAACACCTCCGAAGCCGCGCGCAACGCGCTGACCGCCGCGCGCGAAGCCCTCGCCAAAACGGACGCGATCGAAAAAGAAACCCGCGCCCCGCTGGAAATTGCCGAACGCGATGTGCAGCGCGTCTCCGCCGAAACCAAGGCGCTGGCCGATCTGCTCCGTCCGCGCGGCAAAGATTTGTGGCCGCCGCTGGTTGATGCGGTGCGCGTGCAGTCCGGTTACGAAAGCGCCTTTGCCGCTGCCTTGGGCGATGATCTGGAAGCCCCGCTCGATGAAGCCGCCCCCCATTTCTGGCGCGATCTCGGCCCGCTTTCCGTGGCCAGCCCGCTGCCGGATGGCGCAGCCGCCCTCAAAAACTTCGTCGAAGCCCCAAGCGCCCTCTCCCGCCTGCTGGATACGACCGGCGTGGTCGTTCCCGAACAGGGCACAGAGCTTCAGCGCGCGCTGCATCCCGGCCAGCGCCTCGTCTCGCAACGCGGCGATCTGTGGCGTTGGGATGGCTATGCCGCCTCGGCAGAAGCGGAATCGCCGGGCGCCATTCGCCTCGCGCAACGCAACCGGCTGGTCGAACTCGAAGCCGAACTTGAAACCGTCAAAGCCAAACGCGCAGACCTATTTGAGGTTTACACAGCTGCGCGCGATGCAGGCGTTGCCGCCCGCGCCGCCGCCAATGCCGCCGAACAGGAAGAACGCCGTGGTGCGCAAGGGCTGATTGGTGCACAGCGCGCCGCCGCCGATGCTGCCCGCGCCGCTGCCGAACGCACCTCGCGCCTCGCCAATCTCGAAGCCGAAGTGCGCCGCCTCACCGAAACGCGGGACGCGGCACAAGACTCCGCCAAACAGGCCGGTGAAGCGCTGGCCGAATTGGGCGATGGCATTGCGCTCACTGAATCTATGGCAACCGCGCGCGGCGAAACCGCAGACGCCCGCGCCAAAGCCGCCGAAGCCCGCGCCCATGTGGAAAGCCTGCGCCGCGACGCGCAAACCCGCCGCCAGCGCCTCGCCGCCATCGAAGATGAAAGCACCCGCTGGCAGAAGCGTAGCGAAAACGCCGCCCGCCAGATGGAAGAACTGGGCCGCCGCCTCGAAGAAATGGCCGCCGAACTGCAAACACTGGATGCCATTCCCGCCACCATCATCGAAAAGCGCACCGCGCTTCTGGATGCAATTTCCACGGCCGAAACCGCCCGCAACGAAGCTGCCGACCAACGCACCAAATCCGAAGCGCTGCTGCACGAAGCGGACCGCGCCGCCAAAGCCGCCGATGCCGCAAATTCTGCCGCGCGTGAAGAACGCGCCCGCGCGCAGGCATTGTTCGAATCCTCCGGCGAACGGATCGAAGAACTCAAAACCCGCATCCGCGACGAAGCGGAAGCCACGCCGGAAGAATTGCCCGAACGCGCCGAAATCCGCGAAGGCGAAGACCTGCCACCGCAGGACCAAGCCGACAAGCGGGTCGAAAAGCTCAAGCACGAACGCGAGCAACTGGGCGGCGTGAACCTGCGCGCCGAAGAAGAAGCGGCAGAACACGAAACCCGCCTCAACACGCTGGTCGCCGACCGGGCCGATCTTGAAGGGGCGATCGACCGTCTGCGCCGCGGCATCCAGAGCCTGAACAAGGAAGGCCGCGAACGGCTGCTCGAATCGTTCGAAAAAGTGAACACCAACTTCCAGATGCTGTTCACCAAGCTGTTTGAAGGCGGCGAAGCCAAGCTGACCTTCACCGAATCAGACGATCCACTGCAGGCCGGCCTCGAAATCCTGGCCCGCCCGCCGGGCAAGCGCCTGCAATCGCTCTCGCTGCTCTCGGGCGGCGAACAGGCGCTCACCGCCATGTCGCTGATTTTCGCGGTGTTCCTGGTGAACCCCGCCCCCGTCTGCGTGCTGGACGAAGTGGACGCCCCGCTGGACGACGCCAATGTGGAGCGGTTCTGCAACCTGCTGGATGAAATGACCAAGCTGGCCGACACCCGCTTTCTGGTCATCACCCACCATGCCCTCACCATGTCCCGCATGAACCGCATCTTCGGCGTCACCATGGCCGAACGCGGCGTCAGCCAGCTGGTCTCGGTCAATCTGGGCGAAGCTGAGCAAATCGCGGCGGAATAACCCCTACCCCCTGTCATTCCCGGCGCGCCGGGAATGACAGAGCACTTTCCATGCCCAAAAACAGACCAACCAGCCGAGTCGCCCAACAGGCTCGGCGCGCATTTCGCCGCGCCGCACAATCACCTGTTCCATCAAAGGCTTAGCGCCATTCTTACGTGCTTGACACCAAATACCCTCAACCCTATGGTCCGCGCGCCTTCGAGAGCTGGAGGCTCCGTGAATCGAGAGTGGATAAGACGCACAGAAGGGCCGCCATGACCGACCCTGACAAGCGCGATCTCGATAGGCTGGGCAAAAAGCTCGATGAGGCACGCCGGCGCGGAAACGTGCGCGCGCAACCCGCGCCCCCCACGTCGCTTGGACTAGCCTTCCGTTTCACGACGGAAATGGTCTCGGCCCTGATGGTCGGCGGTGCATTGGGATGGTTCCTGGACTGGGTGTTCGGGCTTCATTTTCTGGTGGTTGTGTTTTTCGTACTCGGCGCGGCAGCGGGCATCCGCAATACGATGCGCGCAGCCGCCGAGCTTAACAGACAGATGGCCCAAGCCCCCCCGGCGCCCGCCATCAAGACCGACGACGACGAGGAGAGTTAAGGCCCGTGCAAATTCACCCGATGGAGCAATTCCGGGTCGAGCCGATCATCCCGCTGCATATTGGCGGTGTCGACGTCTCCTTCACCAACCAGTCGCTTGTTATGTGCCTGATCGTCGGTCTGGTTGCCCTGTTCATGGCGACCGCGGTGAGCAGCCGCCGCCTGGTTCCGGGCCGCATGCAGTCGATGGCTGAACTCTCCTATGAGTTCGTCTCCAACATGATCCAGTCTT
>DATJDE010000488.1:0-2503 GCA_035497595.1 Rhizomicrobium sp.
GTGATGGCGATGGGGACGGTTTGCACATCCTGGCCGCCGAGTTTGGAAGATGTGACGGTGACGGTTTCGACCGGTGAAGCCGCGCTTCTGAGTTGGGCGAGATGAATGTCTTCCACCGGGATCGCCGGTTGGGTGATGACCACTGCATCGCCTTCGCGCTGGGCGACAAAGCCGGTGCCGGCGAGCACGCGGGCCAGCGCATCTTCTGCCGAGATCGCGCCTTTGACGCCGCGGGTCTGGGTGTTGCGCATGGTTTCGCCCAGAAACAGAACCTGTACGCCGGTTTGCACCGAATAGGCATGCAGGGCCGATTTCAGATCACCGCCGGGAATATCGACGCTTGTGGCGTAGGCGGCGCCCGCGAACAGGCTGAGGCAGACACTTCCCAGCAGTGCTCTTTGTGTGGTGTTGGACATTTTATCCCCCCTGTTCGGGCCGTTTTTAGCGGCGTTGAAACACATGCATTAGCGCGAGATCACCATGTCGGGACCGCGCGGTTCTATTTTGAGGCCAAGCAGATCTTTGGCGGCGTGGGCGAACATTTCGACATTGTTCGAGCGGAAGGTGCCGTCGATGGTGAGGCTTGCGACGTGCGGATCTTCGACGATGAGTTTGGCGGCGTTGTAGCGGTTGAACTCACGCGCGGCATGGCCAAGCGTGGTGTGATCGAAGATCAGCACGCCGTGACGCCAGCTCAGGTCCTGTGCCAGCTTTTTTTCCGGTTTTGTCTTGACCAGGATTTGCTTGTCGTTGGCGATGACGACTTCGCCTTCGATCAATTCCACCGGTGCGAAGGCGCGGGCATCATCGGAGGCTTCCAGCCGGACGCGGCCCTGGGTGACGGCGATTTCCAGATGTTCAGCGCCGCGCCGCACCACGAATTTGGTGCCCAGATCGGTGATGCGGCGGTTACCGGCGATGACCACGAAGGGGCGTGCTTTGTCATGGGCAACCTGAAAATAGGCCTCACCACGTTCGAGTGTGATCAGGCGCTGGGCCGCGCTGATGGCGACGCGCACCTGGGTATTGGTGTTGAGTTCGATGCTGGAGCCATCGGCCAGTTTGATCTGTTTGCTGCCGCCGATATCTGTGGCGTAGACCAGTTCGATCGGCGCGGGGTCTGCGCTGCGCAAGGCAAAGACGGCACCTGTGCCCAGCACGCCCAGCAGAACCGCAGCGGCAACAGCGCGAAACAGGAGATGACTCCAGCTGCGGGCGGGCGCTGTTTTGACGTCCCCAAATCGGGGCAGGCGCAGTGCGGTGAGCCGGTCTGTGCCTTTGAAGCCGGCTTCCAGACGCCAGAAGGCGACACTGTGCGCCAGAGACTGCGCCAGCCAGGCATCGAGCTTTTGCTGATCCTCAGTTGACCATGCCCAGAACTGACGGCGCTGAAACCATTCAGCCGCCTCTGTTTCGACCTGCGCTGCCACGGGGAGCGGGGTATTTTCCGTATTTGCGCTCATGGCTGACCCCGGCGATCTTGCGAAACGGCAAAATAGGCATCGACCAGGGCGCGCACGCCATTGGCCAGATGGATCGAGACCGTGCTTTCGGTGATGCCCATGCGGGCTGCGATTTCGCGGCCAGACAGGCCTTCGACGCGGCCAAGGATGACGGCCTGGCGGCAGCGTTCGGGCAGGCGGTCGAGCACCGTTTGCAGGCGGCGCAGCTCATCGCGCGCGATGGCGGTGCGGTCGGGGCCGGGCGCATCCATCGCCACGCCCAGCGCATCGACATCGGCCACCGCTTCGATGGGCACGACATGCTCGCGCCGCACGCGGTTGATCAGGATGTTGCGGGCGGTGCGGAAGACAAAGGCTTTGGGGTTTTCGGGGCGTTCGGCGCGGGCGGATTCGCAGACGCGCACGTAAACTTCCTGCCGAAGGTCGGCGATATCGGACTGGTTGCGCCAATTGTGCTGCAAAAACTGCATGAGCGCCGCCTCCAGCGGCAGGACTTCATGCGCAAACCAGGCTCTCAGTTCGGCTGCGGTCATGGCTCCGCCGTTGCGGTGACCGCCTGCGTCTCCACGATGATCGTCCGATTGACCGGTCATCCGCCCCGCTGCCCCCAAGAGGGTTTGCACAAGAGTTACGCCTATGAAGACAAAGAGCGAGGCGAAAACTTTGAGCGGTGCGCGCAAAATAAAGACTGCGGGCATTGTGCGGCGCAGCAATGGGCCGGGCCGCGGAAAACAAAAGCGGCGGATTGCTCCGCCGCTTTGGATAAAAAGGAGGCGGCGGTTCGCGCCGCCGCCTCAGGGGGGTCTTTGAACGGCTTACCAGCTCTTGGTGATGCGGATGCCGAAGAGGCGCGGATCGGTCACGAAGACGTTGGTGGTCAGGCCCGTATCATCGGTGTTGAGGAAGGCGCCGGTGATGGCGGTGGTGTTCATCGGCGGCAGAAGGTATGGGCCTGCCAGCAGCTTTGCGACAGGCCGGACGGGTCATCCCCCTAGCTGTAATAATTTCCGGCTCTGCTAGGAGAGCCGCTTGGATCAGCG
>DATJDE010000489.1:0-6582 GCA_035497595.1 Rhizomicrobium sp.
TTTCTCCGAAGATGATGATCGCCTGCGCAGCGGTAAACAGCTCTGCCACACCGCACCAATACCGGATAAGGTCGGCGGCCACTCAACGGCGAATAAGCCCGGTTGGGCAACCTTCAATGGCTTGCACGCCTATCTCAGCCAGGGCTGCCAGATGGGCTCGCTCTATGATGACGGCGCTTTTGGCGTGCCCGAGCCCTATTCGCTGCCCTATTTCTTTGTCGTCGATTATGGGCTCGGCAATCTGCCCTATACGAGCAATCGCCAATCGACCAACCTGCGCGAAATCGATTCAGAACTGACGCCGACATATAAAGCGAAGAACGACACGGTTCAGTTGAACGCGGTCTATAATCTAACGCCGCAACTGACCTTCACCTCCGATACGGGCTTTAACCACGACTCTCTGTATTCAACGCAGGATTACAATCGGTTCGCGTCCAATTCCGGGGTGTTCGGGCTTCCGTCAGTTATACGCGACGGTAAGCCAGATAATACCGGCGGCGGCATGCTCAACTATAACGCCGAGACCGCAACGTTCTTCCTCTGCGATCCGCAGCTTGGTTGCAGTGACAAACTACTCGCCATGGATCTGACCCAGCAAAAATCCTGGCAGGCCAATCAGGAATTCCGCCTCGCCTCGAACTTCTCCGGCCCGTTCAACTTCTCGGTGGGCGGCAACTATATGCATTACGAGACCGTCGAGGACTATTACGTCTTCATCAATTCGATGTCTCTCTTTTCCTGGCACTTTAGCGGCAGAGGCGGCGGTGCCGATCCGCGCGCACGATGGGAAATGGGCGTGTCGGACAACTCCGAATGTCTTGGCCGCTTTGGCGGCTTCAAATATCAAGATCCCGCGCTCGGCGGCGGCGAGCCAACCGTCAATCAGTGCACCTATATCGACCCCAATCCGGTCAGCAGTCTGAACGGCAATGGCCACAATTATTTCCGCAGTCAGAACCCCTACGTGCTCAACTCCTACGCCGCCTTCGGTGAAGCCTATTACGATGTCGCGCCGGATCTGAAACTTACCGGTGGTCTGCGCTGGACGCAGGACCAGAAGCACTTCACCCTCATCCCCAGTCAGCTTCTTTCCAATGGCTGGGGCTATCCCTCCGACGGCGTGGTGGACCAGCAATGGGATGCCATTACAGGGCGCGCCGCCATCAACTGGACGCCCAAACTCAGCTTCACCGATCAGACGCTGGTCTTCGGCTCTTACGCCCATGGCTATAAGGCTGGCGGCGCCAATCCGCCTGGTCCGGTGCTTCCTGCTTTTGCGGCAGGCGACGCAAACCCCATCCACCCGCTCACCTTCGAGCCGGAATATATCGATGCCTTCGAACTCGGCACCAAAAACACATTGTTCGATGGCGCGCTGACCCTCAATTCCAGCGTTTTCTATTACAATTACAAGGGCTATCAGATTTCAGAAATCGTCGATCGCACCGCGATCAACCTCAACTTTGATGCCAAGGTGAAGGGTGCTGAAGTCGAGGCGACCTGGGAGCCGCTGCCGGGCCTGCGTTTTAACGCCAGTGGCGGCTATCAGGAAGCACGCGCCGCCAAAGGCGAAAGTGCTGTCGATCTGATGGATCGCACGGCGGGCAATACCGATTGGATGGTTGTGCGCCCCTTCCCTACGCAAGCCTCCAACTGCATTCTGCCCGTGTCGGTGGTGGCGGCATTGTTGGAGCAGGGTAATTTCTCAAGAACCGGGTTCAGCAATTTAACCCACTATAACAGCGTTTTATCCTGCAGCCACGCTTATACCGATCTCAACGATCCCGTCACCCAATTGCCCTATCGCGCGCCCACGCCGGGCAATCCATTGACCGGCCTTGGTGCGACCGGCACGCCCGGTGCGCCGACGACCATTCCTGTGGGCTATCAAGGTTTCAATCCACTCTCCGCACCCAATGGCGGCGCAGGTTTTTCAAAAGACCTGACCCGCCACACTTTGCCCAACGCTCCGCCCTTCACGCTCTCGGCCGGTGCACAATATTCCATGCCGATCACGGATAGCTGGGCCGGAACGCTGCGGACGGATTTCTACTGGCAGGATGATAGCTGGGCGCGAATCTTCAACGATAACCCGTATGACCGCATCCGCAGTTACACGAACCTCAACCTGACGGTGATGCTCACCAGCCAGTCCGGCTGGCAGGTGATGGGTTACATCAAGAACGTGCTGGACACGACCGCCATCACCGGCGCGTTCCTCAACAGCGACGATTCAAACCTGACCACCAACGTCTTCCTCACCGACCCGCGCCTGATCGGCGTGCGCGTCACAAAGAACTGGTGAGCGCGATGAACAACACAATCATCAAAAACCTGTCATCCCCGGCGACCACCGCGCACTTGTGCGCGGTGGGAGGGAGTTCTAGCGACAGCGTAGGAACGAGACAGACGTCCAACACACAGCACAATCTATCCACCTGGATTCCCTTCCCCGTACAGCGCTTACGCGCTGCGCGGCCGGGAATGACAAATGTGGATAAGGGGGGAAACACACAGTGAGCGAACTCATCACCACACAAAGCCGAATCCACGAAACCCGCTGGCATCTGCTGTCCACGGTGTCATCCCTGGCCCTCGTCATGTCGCTGTGCACTGCTGCGCAAGCAGCAGGCGACACCGACCGCCCTACCGTCTGGATAGAGTTGGGTGCCCAGCTCGACCGCATACAGGGTAGCGAAACACCCTTCCTGCCCCCCTTCATGCAAGCCTATCCGCGGCCATATGAGACCGTACCCTCAGCCACTACCCAACGCCCGCCGCGTTATGCGATCGGTGGCGAAGGCAAGCTGACCTTCATGCCCGAAGGTTCGGATTGGTCCCTGGTGGCGGCTGTCCGCTATGGCCGCTCCAACAGCGACAAACATCTGCATCAACAGACCACAGAAGTGCGTCAAAGCGGGGTAGTCGGCAGGGAAAGGGTACCGTTTATTGCTCATCTGACACGCTTCGGCGATACCGTATCATCGCACAAATCCAGTTATCTGATTGCAGATTTCACGGCGGGTCATGATGTGGGCCTGGGTTCGTGGCGTGGCAACAGTGCGCCGACCGTTGATTTCGGCGTGCGCTTCGCCCAGTTCACCACCCGTAGCACAGCCACGCTGCGGGACCGTCCCGATCCGTTTTTCGAACGCATCCCGCTGCCGCCGACCCCCTTTCTCCCCAGCCTTCCCAAATACCAAACCAACCGCCACAACCACAGCTTCTATGGGCGCAGCAACATCGACCGCAGCTTCTCCGGCATCGGTCCCACGCTGTCTCTAAACGGATCGCAGTCCCTTGTTGGCAGCGCGGAGAATGGCGAATTCACCTTCGATTGGGGCGCCAACGCCGCTGTCTTGTTCGGCCGCCAGAAGGTACGTGGAAGCCACCGAAGCTCCGGCGCATATTTCGTAAATGAAGGCGAGGGCCCCGTATCGGTCAACAGGCCTCCGGCGAAATCCGTGAATCGCTCGCGCGCGGTCGCCGTTCCCAATCTCGGCGGCTTCGCGGGCGCCTCGTTGCGTTTCACTAACGCCAAAGTGAGCCTCGGCTACCGCGCCGACTTCTTCTTCGGCGCCATGGATGGTGGCGTCGATACGCGCGACACAAGCAACCGCAGTTTCCACGGTCCCTTCGCCACCATCAGCGTCGGCCTCTAACCACGGCCATCATACCAAAATACAAAAAGGGCGGCGGAGCAATCCGCCGCCCTTTGCATGCAGGGTTGCCACATCCGTCTCCCACTCGTCCCGGTTGATGAGGCCTCAAATATAAATCCCCGCCGGGGGTTAATCTTTCCGCGCCCAGATTGTCTACCCTAGTGAGGTCCTGAGGCTTCACTCTCGGGCGGAACTGGCGGGGATGGGCGATACGCCGGAAAAAACCTGTAATAGCGCGGGCGCAGCTGGCCCGGGCGCGCGCGTGACCATGGCTGATCTCAAGGCCTGGTTCGCGCAAGAGGTTTTGCCGCTCGAAGCGAAGCTCATTCAGTACCTCCGCCGCAACTGGCGCGACAAAAGCGAGATCGAAGATCTCCTTCAGGAGGTATATGTGCGGGTTTACGATGCAGCGCGAAAAGAATTGCCCGTTTCGGCACGCGCCTTCGTGTTCACCACGGCGCGCAACCTGCTGATCAACCGTTTCCGCCAGCAACAGGTGGTGGCCATCGACGCGGTGGCCGATCTGGAATCGCTCGAAATCAGTGCCGACGATCCCGCACCCGATCGCGCCGTCATCGCGCATGATGAATTCCGCCGTCTGCAAGCGGCAATCGATCGTCTGCCCGCGCGCTGCCGCCAGGCCGTTCTGCTTGGCCGGATCGAAGGGCTGACAGGGCGCGAAATCGCCCAGCGCATGGCGATCAGCGAGGCTGCCGTCTCCAAACATCTCACCCGGGGCATGAGCCTGCTCTCCGACCTGCTGCACCGCGAGCCCGGCGAAAGCGACCCGTCATGACTGAACCCGCGGCACAGCCCAATGCGGCAGAGATAAAAGAACGCGCCGCCGAATGGCTGCAACGCCGCGAGTTCTGGACCTGGAGCAAAGAAAACCAGGCCGAGCTTGATGCCTGGCTCGCCCAATCCAGCGCCCACGAAATTGCCTTCATCCGCATGGAAGGCGCGTGGAACCGCACCATGCGCCTCGGTGCCTTGCGCCAGCCCATGCGGCAATCGCCGCGTGAAACCCGTCACCGCTGGACCTTCATCCTGCGCAGCGTCGCTGCCGGTCTCGCCGTGGCCGTCATCGCGGGCGCCAGCCTGGCCTATTTCAACCACACGCCGGAGAAAACTTTCTCCACAACAATCGGCGAACGCAAAACGCTAAAACTGGCCGACGGTTCATCTATCCAACTCAACACCGATACCCAGCTCAAACTGCGGGTGGATGCAGGCCAGCGCCATGCCGAACTTCTGCGCGGTGAAGCGTTCTTCGATATCCGGCACAACGACCACGTGCCCTTCATCGTCGTTGCCCGCGGACACCGCGTCATAGACCTGGGCACGAAGTTTCTCGTCCGGGCAGATCGTGGCGATCTCGAAGTCTCGTTGGTCGAGGGCAAAGCCCGCATCGAAGTGCTGAACAAGCCGGGTCAATCCCATTCGGCCGAGCTTTCGCCCGGCGATGTCGCGGTCGCAAGCGCAGGCTCGCTGTCAGTGGTGCGCAAATCGCAAGCCGTACTGGCAACAGAAATGTCCTGGCAGCGCGGCGTGCTGATTTTCGACAACGCAACCCTTGCCGAAGCGGTGGGCGAGCTTGGCCGCTACAACCGCCGCAAATTCGTCATCGCCGATCCGGCTGTTGCCCGCCGCACTATCTATGGCGCGGTGCCCGCAACCGACGTCGAAGCCTTCATCCGTGTGGCCCGTTCCGTGATGGGTCTGAAAGTCGAACAACGCAACGGCGAGATCGTGTTCTCGCAATAGTCAGCACAGCTTGCGCGCAAGGCGTGGGGTGTAACAGGGGGGATTATGTTAAAAAGCCTGAAAACAGCGATCATCGCAAGCGCCTCAGCCGCAGCCCTGATGGGGTCTGCCCATGCCGCAGAGTTCAACATCCCGGCGGGTGATCTCAAAGGTGCGCTCGGCGCCTATATGGCGCAATCCGGCGTTACGCTGCTCGTCAGCGGCGACACGCTGAAAGGCGCGCGCACCAATGGTGTGAGCGGCAAACTGGCGGCTCCAAACGCGCTTAGCCGTTTGCTCAGCGGCACCGGCTTCACGGTGCAGCGCGATTCCTCCGGCCTCCTCGGCATCGTGCGGGAAAGACGCTCAGCCGTCGACGTCACAGCCATAGAACTCGCCCAGGCAGCGCCCTCCCCCCATGCGGTGGAAACCGTCACGGTCACGTCGTCCAAACTGGGCGGCGCCGATGTGCAATCCATCCCCATTTCCATCACCGCGCTGAGCCAGGAACAGCTCACCGCCAGCCAAACCAGCGGTGGCCCCGATCTTGTGAAACAGGTGCCAAACCTCACCTTCACCAAAACAAATTTCAGCGGTTACAGCATCCAGATCCGCGGCATCGGCACACAGGCCATTTCCGTCACAACCGATCCGGCCGTTGCCGTCGCGTTCAACGACACGCCTTTCATCCGCAATCATTTCTTCGAGCAGGAATTTTTCGACGTCGCGCAAGTCGAAGTACTGCGCGGCCCCCAAGGCACGCTCTATGGCCGCAACGCAACCGCGGGCGTGGTCAACATCACATCCGCCAAACCGTCCGACCAGTTCGAAGCCATGGGCTCGGCAGAGCTGGGCAATTACAAACAGCGCCGTTTCGAAGGCATGGTGAACATTCCCATTATCGATGATCGCGTCGCCATCCGCATCGCGGGCGAGTGGACCAAGCGCGATGGCTATTCCTTCAACGAACTGACGCAAGGCTCAATTGACGGGCGCAATCTGTGGTCGGGGCGCGCCACCATCAGCTGGAAGCCGACGGAAAAACTGCAAACCTATCTGGTGTGGGAACATTTTGCGGAAGATGACGATCGCCTGCGCAGCTCCAAACAGCTTTGCAAAACCGCACCCATCCCCACCTCTGTTGGCGGCCAACCCGTTTATCATGGGAATGAGG
>DATJDE010000490.1:0-4604 GCA_035497595.1 Rhizomicrobium sp.
CATTTCAAATTCGCGATCATTTTTTTGCGGGCTTTTGTTCCGGGTGGTCGAACAATCCGGCGGCAAAGCCTGCCACCGGATGCACATTGCGCAAGGCGACCGTTGTCGAGAGGCCTTGATCATCGATCACGGTCCACTGGCGCAATTCCACCGGCGATGTGGCGAAGACCAGCGAGAGATTGCTCGTTTTGCGAATATTGCTGGTGCGCGCATCCACAATCAGGGAATCGCCATCGCGGTGGACACCGAGAATCGCGCGGTTCTGTTTGAGGTTGGTGTCGTTTTTCAGGATCAGTTGCAGCGGCGTTCCGGCGAGCGGATAGCGATCTACCGTATTGAGTTTGCGGTTCTGCACATAGACGGATTCGGCATCACCAACGATCAGCGTGGGGTTGGGCGCTTCATAGTCGAAGCGGATCTTGCCCGGCTTGTCGATATAGACCTTGCCCTGATCGACATCGCCATTGGGGCCGATCTGGGAGAAGCCGCCTTGGACCGCGCCCATGGCGTTCAGATATTGGCTGATGGAATCCAGATCGGCGCGCTGCGCGGCGCTGAAGCTGGGGCGGGCCTCCGGGGCAGTGGGACCGGCGCCTGTGAGAAGCGGGGTGGCCAGGAACAACAGGAAAAGCGGAATCGCGCGGCGCATGGTGTTTTTTACTCGCGGCGGAAAAAGGTGGGTCAGGCAGCTTCCGGGCAGGGCAGGCGCGGCGAAAGCCCATCGATGATCAATTGCAGCACGCCTTCGAGTTCGGTTTCGAGCTTCGGCAAAGTGAGCTTGGACCACAATTGCGGATAACGGAATTTCATCACGGCGGACTGAATCATCTCGGCGGTTTTTTCCACCGGGCAATCGCAATGGGCGAACTCGCCTTGCGCCCGTCCGGTTTCCAGCACATTGACGATCAGCTTGCGTTCATTGGCCAGCATCCAGTTGGAATATTCCGGCCGTTCACGCGAAATGATCAGCGCGATTTCAAAGGCCCGCGGATCGCTTTCGAGCTTGGTATAGGTGCGGCGCAGTTCCTCGAAAAACAGATCGTGCAGACGTTCGCGGGCGGTCTTGCCTGGTGCCTCGGTCAGCTTGGCCAGTTGCACGAGATGGGATTCAAAATCCTGGGTCGCGATAAACTCGGCGATATCGAGCTTGCCCGGGAAGAAGCGGTAGAGATTGCCCGGTGACATGGAGCAATCGGTGGCGACTTCGGCCATTGTGGTTTTCGCATAGCCAAAATGCGAAAATCGCTTTTTGGCGGCTTCCACAATTTGCACGCGAATGTCTTCTTTTTCGGCCATGAACGTTTACTCCACCCGGCAATTTTTCTTATCGATAGGTGATTATAAGGGTCGGCCCTGAATATTCAACAAATCGTTCAATCTTTCTATTTTTTGCACAGGAATCGCCGATATGACTGAAAATAGTTCCGAGCCAACGGCTTATCGCTCCATAGGGGTGATTGGTGCGGGCGCATGGGGTACCGCCCTTGCCGCTGTGGCGGCGCGGGGCGGGCGGGATGTGCGGCTGTGGGCGATGGAACCAGAGGTTGTATCCAGTATTGGCGTACACCATGTGAACGCACGCTTTCTGCCGGGCATTCCCCTTCCGCCAAGCATTGTGGCGACTGGGGATTTGGGTGAGGCAGCGGGGGCCGAGGCGCTGTTGCTGGTGGTGCCTGCGCAGCATTTGCGGGCCACGCTGGCACGCCTGAGGCCAAGGGTGCGGGCAGGGACGCCCGTGGTGCTGTGCGCCAAGGGGATTGAGCGCGAAACAGGCCTGCTTTTGACCGAGGTTCTGGCTGCCGAACTGCCCGATTGTGCGCCTGCCATCCTTTCCGGCCCGTCTTTCGCGCGGGATGCGGCGCTGGGATTGCCGACGGCGGTGACAGTGGCGGCCAGAGCGGACATTGCGGCCCGGCTTCAGGCCAGCCTCGCCCATGACACGTTTCGGCCCTATGCGAGCGATGATCTGGTGGGTGTTGCGCTGGGTGGGGCGGCGAAGAATGTCTATGCGATCTGCACCGGGATCGTGGCCGGGATGAAGCTGGGGGAAAGCGCGCGGGCCGCTTTGCTGGCGCGCAGTTTTGCTGAACTGAGCCGCTTGGGCGAGGCGCTGGGGGCGCGCAGCGAGACCTTGATGGGGCTTTCGGGGCTTGGCGATCTGGTGCTGACGGCGACGAGCCCGACCTCGCGCAATTATGCGGCGGGGCTGGCGCTGGGTGCTGGCGAGACGCTTGCCTCGCTGCTTGCGCCGGGCAAGCCGCTGGCCGAAGGCATTGCGACCGCCCCTGCGCTGGTGGCGCGGGCGCGCGCGCAAGGGATTGAACTTCCCATTGCCGAAACCATGGCGGCCATTCTGGATGGCACGCTCACCCTTGCTGAGGCGGTGCCGCATTTGATGGGCCGCCCGCTCACTACTGAATAACAACAGGAGACGACAATGCTGTTTGCGATCACTTCACTGGACAAACCGGGTGCGCAGGACTTGCGCATGGCGACGCGGGAAAAGCACCTTGCCTATGGCGCGAGGGTTGGCAACCTGCGGCTTGGCGGGCCGTTTCTGGATGAGGCCGGTAATATGGTTGGCAGCTTTGTCGTGCTGGAAGCGGACTCGCTCGAAGCGGCGCAGGACTGGGCCAACAATGATCCTTATTTTCTGGCGGGGTTGTTTGCGAGCGTGGATGTTCGGCCGTGGAAGATGACGATCAACAAATGCGGCGCGCAATTCTGAAAGGCGAATGAGCGATGAACCACTGGCTGTTCAAATCGGAAGCGGAAACCTGGTCGTGGGAGCAGCAGAAGAAAAAAGGCGCCAAGGGTGAACCCTGGAGCGGGGTGCGCAATCATCAGGCCGCGGGCAATATGAAGAAGATGGCCAAGGGCGATCTTGGCTTCTTCTATCATTCGGGCAGTGAGAAACGCATTGTCGGCATTGTGGAGGTGATTGGCGACTATCGCCCTGACCCCACCGATGAGACCGGAAAATTCGGGCTGGTCGATGTGAAGGCGGTGCGCGATTTGCCGGTGCCGTTTACGCTTGCCGCCGCGCGCGCCGATGCAAAGCTGAAGGACATGGTGTTGGTGAACAATTCGCGGCTTTCGGTTCAGCCGGTGTCGGCAGCGGAATGGAAGCACATCTGCGCCACTGCGGGGCTTAAAGACTGACTATTGTGGCCGCTGATAGATGACCTCGCCATCGTCTTTGGAGATGGTGATGAGGTTGACGCAGCGAATGGCATTGTTCTTGGCGCAGACCTGATCGAAGGCGAGCGCATAATTCACCTCATCCGCCGCTGCATCGCAGACATAGCGGCGCTCCCAATCGGTTTGACGTGGGTCGGGATCGGTCAACGCCGCGGTTTGTGGAATGCGTTTGGCGGCTTTGGCCTGGGCCAGTGCGTTGCGACAGAGGGCGGCAGGCTCGCCGGGTTCGGATTCGAACGCCGGCAGATCCTGTTCGGTGCTGGCAGTCAGATCGGGCACCTGACTTGCGCGCCTGGGCGCGAAAGTCAGGATTGCCGCGATGATGAGGGCAAGGGCAAAGAGGGCAAAGGCGGCGAGGAGAATGTTTTTCCAATCCACGCTGGCGATGCGCTGAAACATGGCCTTCCCCCGGTTACCCTGTGAAAGCCCAGACTATTTCATTGTGGGGATATTGAAATCGGGATTTTCACGGACGCCGCCTTTGGGCCAGCGGGCGGTGACGGTTTTGACCTTGGTGTAAAAGCGCACGCCTTCCGGCCCATGCACATTCACATCGCCAAAGGCCGAGCGCTTCCAACCGCCGAAAGTGTGATAGGCCAGCGGCACCGGGATCGGGATATTGATGCCGACCATGCCGACCTGCACGCGGGCGGCGAAATCGCGCGCGGAATCACCATCGCGGGTGAAGATGGCGACGCCATTGCCATAAGCGTGGTTGGTGGGCAGCGCGAGTGCCTGTTCAAAATCCTGCGCGCGGGCGATTTGCAGCACGGGGCCGAAGATTTCATCCTTGTAGGACTGCATGTCGGCGGTGACGTGATCGAACAGTGAACCGCCCATGTAGAAGCCGTTTTCATAGCCTTGCAGTTTGAAGCCGCGGCCATCGACCACCAGTTTGGCGCCTTCCTTCACGCCCATCTCGATATAGGACGCCACGCGGTCGCGCTGAGCGGCGGTGACCATGGGGCCGTAATCGGCATCGGGGTCTGTGGGCGGGGCGACACGCAGGGCTTCGACACGGGGTTTCAACCGTTCGACGAGGGCGTCGGCGATTCTATCGGTCACGGGCACGGCGACCGAGATGGCCATGCAGCGTTCACCGGCTGAGCCATAGCCTGCACCGATCAACTCGTTGGTGACCTGATCGAGATCGGCATCGGGCATGATGATGGCGTGGTTCTTCGCCCCGCCCATCGCCTGCACGCGCTTTGCGTGCGCGGTGCCGCGCGTGTAGACATATTCGGCGATGGCCGTGGAGCCGACGAAGCTGACGGCCTGAATGTCTGGATCTTCGAGGATCGCATCCACCGCTTCCTTGTCGCCGTTCACCACTTGCAGGACGCCAGCGGGTCCGCCTGCTTCCATGAACAGTTCGGCGAGGCGCAAGGGGACGGACGGGTCTT
>DATJDE010000491.1:0-5122 GCA_035497595.1 Rhizomicrobium sp.
CCTAATCAACACCGCGATGATGGATGCACCGCGCGGGTGCCGGTTGGTGATTGCCGGCGTGTGCCAGCAACCCGACACGATCATGCCGCTGATGGGCATCATCAAAGAGTTGGAACTGCAATTTGTGCTCGGCTACAGGCCCGCCGATTTCGATTATGTAATCGACATGATCGCCTCAGACCGCATCGACGTTGCACATATGGTGACCGACATCGTCACGCTGGACGGATTGCCCGATGCGTTTGAAGCGCTGCGCAAGCCGACGCATCAATGCAAGGTGATGCTGGAGAATTAACTCAGCTCATTGGAGAAGCGGATATTGCCCGCGGCGATCCCTTCGAGCACCACGTCCATCCCGCCGGAGCGGATCATCCATTCAAGGCGATGATCGCGATATTCGCGTTTGAACGCCCCGCTTTTCACCGCCGCATCGACATTAGCCATGCTGGAAAGAGACTCCGCAGCCGCTTTGGCCGTCTTCATCACCGAAGGCCGCTCGCTCGCCCGCACAATCCAGCGCCCCAGACTTGAATCCACATCCGGCCCGATGCCAAGCCCGCGCGCGCCGTTGAGATAGGGGATCACCGAAATATCGGCCCAGCCAAAATGCTCCCCGCCAAACCATGGCCCATCGCCCAATTGCCGCGTCAGCCATTCATAAAGCCCGCGTGCCTGTGCCGACGCACGCGCTTCGATGGCGCGGGCCCGCTGACCTTCGGCGCGTTTGAACCAGCGGATTTCGCCCATGCCCCAATTGATCGGCTCGAACGAGGTATCCATCACCTCTTCAATCGTGCGTGCGCGCGCCCGCGCGGCGGGCGATGTGGGCAGCAGCGCGGGCGTCGGCCATTTGTCTTCGAGATATTCCAGAATGATGGTGGAATCGAACACGCCTAGTTCGCCATCGATCAGCGCAGGCACTTCGCCGCGCGGATTGGCTTTGAGAAACGCCAGATCCGGCTGGCCCGTGCCGATGGCGACGGGAAATCTGGTTTCGTACGGCACGCCCTTTTCATCCAGCGCGATCTTCACCTTCTGCGCATAGGGCGAGAGCGGGTGCTCATAAACGATCAGGGTCACTTTCTGTCCTTCCACAGTTGCGCCATCCAGCCGAACAACACAGCAGCATCGGTCGGCGCGGAGGTATCGCCAAATTCGCGATACAGCGTTGCCACATTCACGGCGATGCGTTCGCTATCGCCCCACCCCGCATAATCGTCGAGCGCAATGGAGCGCGCCGCTTCCAGCGGGCCGAGCCCGGCCTCAAAACGCTGCCGCGCTTCGCTGCGGATATAGCCAAGATAATCGCGCAACCGGGCGACACCCGCTTTATCCGTGAGCGGCCCATGCCCCGGCACGATGGTTTCAACATCCAGATCGATGATCATGTCACAGGCCGCAATCCAGTTGCTCACCGGCCCGGCCCAGACGATAGGGTGCCCATCGACAAACAGAATATCGCCGGTAAACACCGTGCGATCCGCTGGCACATGCACAATCGCATCCCCGCCAGTATGGGCGGGGCCGACTTCGATCAGATCGACGAGCTTGTTGCCCACCTGTTTGCTCAAGCGACCCGTGAAGGTCGTATTCGGCAATTTCGGCGCGGCATGTTCAAAATCAAAATGGCCGAAGCAATGTACGAGATACTCGCCAGTCAGACCAAGCTGCGGGGCAGCCTTCATCATCAAGGCCAGCCTGTCCGGCCCTTCATGTTGCATGTCATGGGCAGCGCGTTCGGTCGCAATAATTTCCGCGCCTTCAACCAGCCCGTTGCCGAACCAGTGATCGCCATTCTGATGGGTGTTGAAGAGCGTGCGGATTTTCGCGGCGCTGCACCGCGCAAACCCATCCAGCATCGCGCGCGTGTGTTGGCTATCGAACAGGGTGTCGATCAGCAGCGCCTCACCGCCATCGGTCACCAGCCCGGCATTGGCAAGACCCCATCCGCCATCGGGCTGGAACCAGGCAAAACTGCCATTGCCGAAATCGCTGAGGCGCGGCTCCGCTTTCATGCTTACAATCCTGAGAGGCCACCATCCACCGCCAGAATCTGGCCGGTGATGTAGGCGCTTTCATCTGACATGAAAAATAGTGCGGCATTGGCCGTTTCCCACCCCGTACCCTGTCGCCCCAGCGGAATGGGTGTGGTGGCGCGATTGGGCCGCCCGCGTGAGGCCAGCCTGCCGATTGCGGTATCCATCAACCCCGGCGCGATCACATTGGCGCGGATAGCGCGGCGCGCCCCTTCAAACGCCACATGGCGGCAGAGACCAAAGAGCCCCGCTTTAGTTGAATCATAGGCCGGAAAGCGGCTGCCCGCCGTCATTCCCGCAATGGAGGAGATAAAGAGAATGGAACTGCCCGCCGCCAGATGCGGCAACGCATATTTCACCGTCAGCATATGGCTGGTGAGGTTGACGGCCACCACAGCGTTCCAGCTTTCAAGGCTGGTGCCGTCTAGCCAGGCCCCGCCCGCGCCGATGCCGACATTGAGCACCAGCCCATCGAGATCGCCGAGCCCTTCGCGCGCCTCCTCCACCATGCGGCGCACATCGTCTTGCCGGGTCACATCGGCTTCGATGGCGAAGGCCTGACCGTTTTCCTTTTCGATCAGGGAAACCGTGGCAGCGGCCGCCGCCGCATCGCGATCGGCCACCGCAACCGCCGCCCCTTCGCGGGCGAACAGCACGCTCATGGCGCGGCCATTACCGGCAGGGGTATCGGCCTCGCCAATTTCCATCTGCCCGCCGCCCACCACCAGGATGCGTCGGCCTTTCAGCCGTGCGCTTGCCGGTGCCTCACCCGTTGAATGTTTCGGCATATAGATGCTGCGTTCCGTCATCGCGTCCCCCATCTGGCACTTGACGTATCCTGCGCGCGCGTGGCTGTTCCAGGCAAGCTATCTGGAGAGTGCCATGATTGAAGCCGTGATTTTCGACTTTGGCGGGGTGTTCACCTCGTCCCCCTTTGAAGCCTTCACCAAATATGAGGCGGAACGCGGCCTGCCGAAGGACATTATTCGTTCCATCAACGCCGCCAATCACGAGACCAACGCCTGGGCGCTGTTCGAACGCGCCGAGCTGGATCTCGATGGCTTCGACAAAGCCTTCGCCGCCGAAGCCGCCGCACGCGGCCACGAAATTCCGGGCCGCGACCTCATCCCGATCCTCGCAGGGACCTTCCGCCCCGAAATGATTGAGGCGCTGAAACGCATCCGCACCAAATTCAAAACCGGCTGCATCACCAACAACGTGCCCTCCAACCGGGTGGGCGATACCGATGAGGGGCGCAAGTTCTATGCAAAAGAGGTGATGAGCCTGTTCGGCCACATCATCGAATCCTCCAAAGTCGGCATCCGCAAACCGGACCCGCGGATTTATGAAATGATGTGCAAAACGCTGAAGGTCGATCCGAAAGCCTGCGTGTATCTGGACGACCTGGGCGTCAATCTGAAACCCGCCCGCGCACTCGGCATGCACACGATCAAAGTCGAAAGTGGCCCGCAAGCCGTGGCGGCGCTGGAAGCAGCGACGGGGATGAACCTCACCTCATAACGCTGCTGTCATGGCCCGCCTAGTGCGGGCCATGACATGGTGTTACCCGAAATCCTTCGCCAACTCCGCGCGCGTGAGCGGCGCAAGAATCGCGATGTGGCCATAAGCGGGATGATTGACCGCCAGCATCACACGCCCATCGCTGCCCTTGAACTTCGCAATCTGTTCCGGCGTGAGCACAAAGCGCACCCAATGCACCGATGAGGTTTTACCATCGGGCGTCGTGCGGTCCTCATAGTCGGTCGGCGTCGCTGTGATGACCTCGCCATCCAGTTCAAGCGACACACTCTCCTCAATCCCGGCAAGGCGAAACAGCATCGTCTCGCGGCGCTTGGGATCATCGATCTCCAGCATCAGCGTGGCGATGAGTTCGGCCCCTTGCGGGATCAGCGGATTATAGACTTCAAGTTCGCCCGCCAATTGCTCGGCGCCCCCCTTTTCGATGCGCAGCATTTCCTGCACCTGCAACCACATCGTCTGGTAATTTTCGAAATAGAACGTCGCGACCGGCCCAACCTCGACCCGGCGGTTCTTCTTCGTGGCGATGGAGTGCGCGCGCAGGGTTTCGCGCTGCGCCAGATACTCCGCATTGGGCAAAATATCTGCGGGTGTGATTTTTCGGTCCTGCGCGCTCATGTCAAATGCTCCGTCAATCCAAAGGCACGCGCCAGAATCTCGATCGGGTGTTCGGCTTTGGTTGCCACTGTCACACCGTCTTTTGCGGCCAGCGCTTTGGCATTTTCCACAATGTGCAAACCGGCCAGCGGACAGTCCGACGCGATATGCCCGCGTGCCTGTTTGACGACCTGACGAAACACCGGGCGGCCAACTTTCTCGGCTACCCCATGAGTTTCTTTCATCACGCCGAACGTGCCGCCATGGCCCGAACAGCGCTCGATCACATCGACCGGCGTTTCAGGAATGAGGCGCAGCATTTCCGCCGCCTTCGGTCCCATATTCTGCGCCCGCGCATGGCAGGGAATATGCACCGTCACACCTTCCGGCAACGGGTTTAGCGGCGGCAGACCTTCGGCCTTGGCAACATTCACCACATATTCGTCGATATCGAAGACATGTTTGGAAAGTCGCTGCACATCTTCATTTTCAGGCACCACCAGCGCCCATTCAAATTTCAGCATCAGCCCGCAAGAGGCTGTGGGTGTCACAATATCAAAGCCTTCGTCGATCAGCTTGCAAAGCTCTTTTGAAACCTTCGCCGCCTGTTCGGCCACTTTGTCGAGCTGCGCCT
Source organism: Rhizomicrobium sp. (assembly GCA_035497595.1). GTDB lineage: Bacteria > Pseudomonadota > Alphaproteobacteria > Micropepsales > Micropepsaceae > Rhizomicrobium. Next base: position 4,807 of record DATJDE010000491.1, read on the forward strand.
GTTCCAGATAAGGCATGCCGCAGCAGCCGGGATAAGCGGCGCGTGTTTCCACACCGATATGATTGAGCACCGCGCGCGCCGACATGCCAGTGGCGGGCTTGTTGTAGTTCACCGAACAGGTGGCAAAAATCGCAACCTTGCGTTTGCCGAAGGCGGGCGCATCGCGGTTGGGCGAAATCGGATCGCTGCGATCCTGCGCCATGAAGGTGCGGGTGTGAAATTTCGGCAGCACCGCATCGCGGTCCACCCCAATGGTCTTTTCCAGCACCGTGCGGGTGAAGCTGTTCTCTTTGGAGCCCGCCCAATTGACGATGGG
>DATJDE010000492.1:0-3246 GCA_035497595.1 Rhizomicrobium sp.
AGTGGGCCTGTCGGCCGATGTCGGCGAGACGGTGACAGAGCAGCAGATCACACATTTTCTGAAAGAGAATGCCGCGACAGAAATTGTCGGTGAGGCCGCGGCGGCGCAGGCCTCTTCGCTTGGCGCAACCGTGGACGACGGGGAAAATGCGCCGCGCGCCATGCCCAATGTCAGGTCGCATGCAAAGCAGTTGGGCGTCGATCTGGCGGAGTTGAGCCGGGTCACCGGCAAAACCGGGCTCATTTCCAAACAGGATGTTGAGGATTTCGCCGCAGCACAAGGCGAATCCGGCAGTCAGACGTCGCCGGTCTTGCCGCGCTTGCAAACAACCATGGCCAAACGGATGAGCCAGAGCTGGCTCGTGCCCCAATTCACGCAGGACATGGAGATCGAAATCAGCGGCCTCCGGGCGAAGCGGGCGCGGCTTGCAGCCGAGGGGCTCAAAATATCGTTTGCGGCCCTGATACTCGATGCGCTGACCCAGGCTCTACGCGATGTACCGGCGTGCAACGGCATTTATGAGAACGATACGTTTATTCCAGGCGCAGCTGTGCACGCAGGCATTGCCGTCTCCACCAGTGATGGCCTTGTCGTGCCCGTTCTCAAGAACTGTGAGGCCATGGATTTGACGCAGCGCTCGCAGGAGCTTGATGCGCTGGTCCAGCGCGCCCGTGCCGGAAAGCTGATGCCGGATGAGACTTCGGGCGCAACGGTAACATTGTCCATGCTAAACAAGACCCGCGTAGAGACAGGAACACCCATTCTCAATGCGCCGCAGGTCTGCCTTCTGTTCTGCGGGGCGCCAACACCCAAGCCGGTCGTCAAAGACGGGGCGGTTGTGGTGGGCGAAACCATGCATCTGGTCTCTGTCTACGATCACCGTGTGATAGATGGCATGACGGGTGCAAGGTTCATGGATGCACTGCATACATACATCTCTCAGCCTTAGAAGCCGGTGCCTAAGCGCCTGACCTCATAGGCGCCCGCCCGCGCACCCCGTGCCCGTCTGTGCTTGGTCCACCGCGCCTGCGATCAGAATATTACCCATAAAATTCAATCGCTTGGCCAATATCCAGCAGCGGCCAGCGAACTATCTTCGCTCCAACTACATACATTTGTCGCCCCCGATTGTCCTAATGAGCGGACGAACACGCACATTTTGAATTCCGATATGTGGGGCCATGGCAGAGACGCCACAAAACGGTCGTGAGAGCGACCCTCAAGAGCACGGAACAGACATGTCCCGGGCAGAGGTGAATGCGTGGTTTGTCCGCGAAGTGTTGCCATTGGAGGCGGCGTTGCAGCGGTATTTGCGCCATAGCTGGCGAAGCGAGAGCGATGTGGGCGATCTATGTCAGGATGTGTTCGTCCGCGCCATCGAAGCCGCGGGCAAGGAAATTCCGCGCAATCCAAGGGCTTTCGTCTTCGCCATTGCGCGCAATCTTCTGATCAACCGCCTGCACCGCAACCAGATTGTTTCCATCGAGGCGGTGGCCGATCTCGACAGTTTCGCCATCGCCGCAGACGAGCCCTTGCCGGACCGTTCCGCCATGGCCCGGCAGGATTGGCGAAAACTCCAGGCCGCACTGGCCCGTTTGCCCGAACGCTGGCGCGATGCGGTGGTGATGCGAAAAGTGGAAGGCCTCTCGCGGAAGGAAATCGCCCGCCGCATGGGCCTCGCCGAGCCCACTGTGGCCCAGCATCTGGCCTCCGGCATTGCCGCGCTGACCGATTATTTTAACGACGACCGTGAAGGGCCGCGCCATGAGTGCCAATGAACCGCGCTGGGATAAAAACGCCCGCGAAATCCAGGCCGAGGCCGCGCGCTGGATCGAAATCCGCGAAGCGGAGCTTTGCGAAACCGAAGGTTGGTCGCCCGCCCGTCAGGCAGAACTGGACACATGGCTTGCCGAGTCTTCCGCCCATCTCGTCGCCTTCCTGCGTGCCGAAGCGGTGTGGCAACGCGCTGATCGCCTGCGTGCTTTAAGCCCGCCCGGCCCCATGCGGGTGTCCACACCTGGCAACACCTCCAGCAGATCCACCACTTTGCGCGTCGCCGCCGCTGTCATTGTGCTGTGTCTGGCCGGAGCAGGCAGTTTCGCGCTCCTTCAGGTGCCGCGTGAAAAAACCTATTCCACCGCCATAGGTGCGCGCCAAACCCTCACCTTGAGCGATGGCTCGACAATCGAGCTCAACACCAACACATCCGTGCGCGTCGCGTATGAGAAGGGCCGCCGCAATATCTGGCTCGACCGGGGTGAGGCGTTCTTTGACGTCAAGCATGACACAGCGCGCCCCTTCATCGTCACCATGGGTGATCGCCGGGTCATCGATCTGGGCACAAAATTCAACATCCGCCGCGAGGCCGCGCGCATTGAGGTTGCCTTGTTGGAAGGCAAGGCCCGGTTCGACTCTGTGCGTAACGCCAAAGCCTCCCAGCAGACCATTCTCACCCCAGGCGACATCATCACCGCCACAGACAAAACCGTGTCGCTGAAGCGCAAAGCGAATGAAGAGATGGCGGGCCAGCTTGGCTGGCGCACCGGCATGCTGGTTTTCGAACAGGCAACACTGGCCGAAGTGGCGCGCGAATATAACCGCTACAACCGTACCCAACTGGTCATCGCAGATCCCGCAACCGCGCGCCTGACCATCAGCGGCACCTTGCCAGCAAACGATCCGGGCGCCTTCACGCGGCTGGCGACAAAATTCTTCAATCTCACTGTCAAAACGCGCGAAGGCGAACTCGTGGTCACACGCTAAAGCGACGCGCGCATCATTCAAAAGGGAACCAGGCGGCCAATGCCGCCCATTGGGGGGACGCATGAGTAAACGCACACCATTCAAATCCATTCTGCTCGCAAGTGCAGGGACACTTCTATTCGCGAACGCCGCCGCCGCCGGGGCCTTCGATGTCCCGGGCGGCGATCTCAAATCCGCGCTCAAGGCCTATTCGGTGCAATCCGGCATCCCTGTCGTGGTGTCTGACGAAACGGTAAAGGGCATAAGCACCACGGGCGTCAGGGGCGATTTGTCGTCGAGCGATGCGCTCTCGCGCATCCTCTCCGGCACCGGCTTTACCGCCAGCCACGATCCGTCCGGCGTCATCGCCATCGTGCCGCGTCGTGCCTCCAGCAATGCCAATGTCCTCACGCAAATGCAGCTCGCCCAGGCGGCGCCTGTAAACTCGCATGCGGTCGAAACCGTCACGGTTACGTCATCCAAACTGGGCGGCGGCGATGTGCA
>DATJDE010000493.1:0-2255 GCA_035497595.1 Rhizomicrobium sp.
ATCTCATTTGAAGATATCCAATTCGCGCGCGAATTCGGCTATCGCATCAAACTTCTGGGCATCGCCCGCAAAACCCCGCTCGGTCTCAGTCAGCTTGTGCAGCCCGCGATGGTCAAACGCGGCACCCCGCTGGCCGAAGTGGAGGGCGCCTTCAACGCTGTGGTGGCCGATGTCGGTGCCGCCGGTCCCTTCTTCTTTGAAGGGCGCGGGGCAGGGCGTGAGCCCACCGCGTCCGCCGTGATCGCCGATCTGGTGGATGTGGCGCGCGGCACCGCAGGGCCCGCCTTCGGCTTTCCCGCCGCTGCGCTGAAAGAGGTTAAACCGCCCGCGCCAGATGCGCACCGTTCCGCTTTTTACTTGCGGTTCACAGTGCTGGATCAACCGGGCGTGCTGGCCGATATTGCGCAACAGCTTGCCAATTCTCAGGTTTCGATCGAAAGCATGATCCAGCGTGGCCGTGCGCCGGGCGAGCCTGTGTCGATTGTGATGATTACCCACGAAGCCCCCGAACCTCATGTCTCTCAGGCACTGGCAAGCATTGCCGCGTCCGACAGGGTTCTGGGGACACCTAATATGATTCCGATGGAAGAAGGTTGATATGAGCAAATTACTTGACCGTGCCTTTGCATTAGAAGCCGTCCGCGTGACGGAAGCCGCAGCGATTGCAGCCTCGCGGCAGATCGGGCGCGGTGATGAACATGCCGCCGACCAGGCCGCTGTGGAAGCCATGCGCGTTGCCTTCAACGAACTGCCCATCGATGGCACGGTGGTGATCGGCGAAGGCGAACGCGATGAAGCCCCGATGCTTTACATCGGTGAACGCGTGGGCGCAGGCGGCGTCGCCGTCGACATCGCGCTTGATCCGCTGGAAGGCACAACCCTCACCGCAAAAGCCCTGCCCAATGCGCTGGCCGTGATGGCAATGGCCGAACCCGGCACGCTGCTCAACGCGCCAGACACCTATATGGACAAAATCGCCATCGGCGGCGGCTATCCCGAAGGCACCATCGATCTCGATGCGGATCCGGAAGCCAATATTCTGTCCATCGCCAAAGCCAAAGGCGTGCGCCCGAGTGACATCACAGCCCTGATCCTTGATCGTCCGCGCCATGCCAAAATCATCGAAAGCGTGCGCCGCACCGGCGCCGCGGTTCAACTGATCACCGATGGTGACGTGGCAGGCGTGATCGCCACCAGCGATCCGGCCACGGGAATCGACATTTACATGGGGCAGGGCGGTGCGCCCGAAGGCGTGCTCGCGGCGGCGGCGCTGCGCTGCATCGGCGGCCAAATTCAAACCCGCCTGATCTTCCGCAAGGACGACGAACGCGCCCGCGCCGAAAAGCTCGGCATCACCGATTTCAATCGCAAATATTCGCTGCTGGATCTCGCCTCGGGCGACGTGGTGTTCGCGGCGACCGGCGTGACCAACGGCTCCATGCTTTCGGGCGTGCATATCAGCCGCGATCACATTTCCACCGAGAGCGTGGTGATGCGTTCGGCCACGGGCACCGTGCGCTGGATCAAAGCGCGCCACAGCCGCAGCCGGCATGGCATCTGATACGGCCCTGCGCAACGTTTCGGCGACCTTCGGCGTATCGCGCTCCTTTTCCGGCCGCCGTTGGCATTTGCGCGCCGCAGATGAATCCGCCGTGCGTGCCCTTGCCAGCGAACACGCAATCTCCACCCAGCTCGCGCGCGTTCTGACCGCGCGCGAGGTCGCAAACGCCGACATCCCAGACCTTCTCAACCCCACCCTCAAACGCCTGCTGCCAGAGCCGAACCTGTTGGCCGATATGGAGCTGGCTGTGGCGCGCGTCACCGGCGCGCTGGAGGCGGGCGAGCAGATCGCAGTGTTCGGCGATTATGACGTCGATGGCTCATGTTCAGCCGCGTTGATGCACGATTATCTGGCCGCACTCGGCGCGCCCCCGCGCATCTACATCCCCGACCGCATGACCGAAGGTTACGGCCCGTCCCCCGCCGCCATGCACACGCTGCATGGAGAAGGCGCCAGCCTCGTCATCACGGTTGATTGCGGAGCAACAGCGCACGCAGCGTTCGAAGCGGCGCGTGACGCCGGGCTGGATGTGATCGTGCTCGATCACCACGCAACCGAAAAATTGCCACCCGCGCTCGCCCATGTGAACCCCAATCGCGCAGGCGATCACTCCGGCCTTACCCATCTGTGCGCCGCTGGCGTGACCTTTCTGTTTCTCGTTGCACTCAACCGCGCCTTGCGCAGCGGCGGCTGG
>DATJDE010000494.1:0-3907 GCA_035497595.1 Rhizomicrobium sp.
AAAGGTCCGCCCTCTATGACGGGGAAACTTCTTCCGCCGCTTTTTGAAGCCCCTGAGAAAAAAGCGGTCTTTGCCACCCGCCCGGCGGATAGCCGGGGGCGTTTGATCCCGGAACCCGAGAGCCCGACGCGCACCTGTTATGCCCGCGACCGGGACCGGATTCTCCATTCGGCGGCGTTTCGGCGGCTGAAGCACAAGACACAGGTTTTTGTGGAACATGAGGGCGGGGATTATCACCGCACGCGGCTGACCCATTCTTTGGAAGTGGCGCAGTTGGCGCGCTCGATTTCGCGGGTGTTGGCGCTAGATGAAGATCTGGCTGAGGCGGTGGCGCTGGCGCATGATCTTGGGCACACGCCGTTCGGCCATGCGGGCGAAGACGCGCTCAACAAAATGACGCTGGCCTTTGGCGGCTTCGATCACAATGCCCATGCCTTGCGGCTCGTCACCAAGCTTGAGCATCGCTATGCCGACTATGACGGGCTGAACCTGACCTGGGAGACGCTGGAAGGGTTGGTGAAACATAACGGCCCGCTGGCGCCCGAAAAACGTCCCGGGCCGATTGCGCGGTTTGATGCGCGCATGGCGCTCGATCTTTCGTCCTGGCCGGGGATGGAGGCGCAAGTGGCCTCACTCGCCGATGACATCGCTTATGTGAATCACGATCTCGATGATGGCTTGCGCGCGAAACTGTTCAGCGTGGACGATTTGAAAGATGCGCCGCTGGCGGGCGACGATGTGCGCGCCGTGATCGCGCGCTATGGCGAGCTGGAACTGGGGCGGTTCATCGGTGAGTTGGTGCGCCGCCTGATGGGGCGGATGGTGGTCGATCTGATCGCCGAAACGCAGCGCCGTATCGGCGAGGCCAATCCGCAATCAACCGCCGACGTGCGGGGGCAGGCCCGCGCGCTGGCGGCCTTCAGCGATTCGACGGCGCGGGACATCGGCGCGCTCAAAGCTTTTCTCTTCACGCATATGTATCGCCATCCCCGGGTGCGTGATCCTGTGGAAAAGGCGCAAGGCGTGGTGGAGGCGCTGTTCGTGGCTCTGTCCGCCGATCCGGGGCTTTTGCCTGCGGATTGGGCGGCTTTGTGCGGCGCGCCGGGTGATTCGGTGACCGGCGGTGTGGTGCGCGACTACATTGCAGGCATGACAGATCGCTATGCCCTTGAGGAATACGCCCGCATCTTCCATAGGGACATTGTGCTGTGACAGGGCTGTGGCCGGGGTGATATTATTCCGGCGCTGATCGGATTCTGTGGAGTTGGTGCCAATGGCCAGAGTCGAGCCGGGGCTTTATGAGCCGTCCGATGACGTGCGCGTTTTCGATGGCGCAGAGGACGATTATGACGATGAAGGCTCCCGCCTGCCGCTGCTGATCGTGATTGCGCTGCTGGTTCTGGCGGCGTTCGCGGGTGTGGTATGGCTGGCCTATACCCAAGGGGTGCAGCGCGGGCGGCAGGATGTGCCCCGCGTGATCGCCGCGGACACTGGCCCGGTGAAGACCGCGCCTGTCCGGCCGGGCGGGGCGGCCAATCCCTATAAGGGCCTCAAGATCTACAACAACAAAGCGCCGACCGACGCCCACGCCAAGCACGAGCCGCTGCCGTCCATCATTACCCAGCCGGGGGAACCCTTGTTCTCCGCCTTTGGGGCCAAGAATCATCCGGCTCCTGCTGCGGCTGCTCCTGCGCCCCAGAAAGTGGCGCAGACAGCACCACCGCCCGCGCCCCGGGCGGCTCCGCTTCCGGCACCTGTGGCTGCTCCTCAGCCTGCGCCAGTAACGCATGTGGCCACTGTGGCGCCCAAGCCTGCGCCGGTTCCGGTCAGGCCGCCTGCTGCCACCCCTGCGCCTGACGTGCGGATGGCGCCGCCAGCTGCTTCGGGCAGCTATGTGGCGCAAATCGGGGCCTTCAAATCGCAGGCGGAGGCCCAGACCGGTTGGGCCGCGTTCCGCCGCAGTCATGCTGCCACGCTGGGCGGGATGAGCCCGAATATCGTTGCGGTCGATCTGGGCGAAAAGGGCACCTGGTACCGGGTGCGGACCGGCGCGTTCTCCGATCGGGCGTCGGCGGCTGATTTCTGTGCCCGGTTGAAAGCAGAGGGCGCGAGCTGTCTGCCCGCGAAAGGATAGCCGCCTCTGATGCGCACGCGCGCCATCTATGGCTGCGCCGGGCTGACGCTGTCCGATGAAGAACGGGTGTTTTTTCGGCAGGCGCAGCCTTGGGGCTTTATCGTCTTCGCACGCAATATTGCGGATCGGGTGCAATTGCGCGCGCTCTGCGATGCGTTGCGCGAGACGGTGGGCGATGCACAGGCGCCCATTCTGGTGGATCAGGAAGGCGGGCGCGTCGCCCGTTTGAAGCCGCCCGAATGGAAGACCCATGCGCCCGCGCGGGCCTTTGGCGCGCTCTATGCGAACGACCCCGAAAAGGCGCGGGAGGCGGCTTATCTCAATGCGCGGCTGCTGGCCCATGACCTGACCGAGGTGGGGTTGAATGTTGATTGCCTGCCGGTGCTGGATGTTCCAGTGGAGGGTGCGCACGACATTATCGGCGACCGGGCTTTTGCTGTGGAACCTGCAACCATCATCGATCTGGGGCGCAAGCAGATTGAAGGGCTTTTGGACGGCGGTGTGTTGCCGGTGATGAAGCATATTCCCGGCCATGGGCGGGCAGGGGCGGATTCCCATCTGGAACTGCCGCGCGTTACCGCCAGCCTGGATGCGCTAAGCGCCGCCGATTTTGTAACCTTTCGCAGCCTTTCGGACTGTCCTTTGGCGATGACGGCGCATGTGGTTTACGAGGCCATCGATGCCGCCCGGCCCGCGACCACCAGCCATCGGGTGATCCGGGATGTGATTCGCGGCGAGATCGGGTTCGACGGGCTGTTGCTCTCGGACGATATTTCGATGCAGGCACTCACAGGTTCCATAGCTGCGCGGACCCGTGCCGCCCTGTTCGCGGGTTGTGATGTCGTGCTCCACTGCAACGGTGGATTCGCGGAGATGGGTGAGGTGGCCGAGGAAGCCGGACCGCTGGAAGGCGCAAGCCTGAAGCGCGCGCAAGCAGCGCTTGCCCATCTGCACGCGCCCGGCACTTTCAACTGGATGAAGGCGGACAAGCGGCTTTCTGAACTCATGGCTGTGGTCGCATGAGCGATTTCAACGAAGCGTTCGACACGACCTTCAAGCCACAAATCGAGGTGGCGCCCGAAGAGGCGTTGGTGGTGGCGGTTGACGGGTTTGAAGGCCCGCTCGATCTGCTGCTCTCGCTCGCCCGCAACCAGAAGGTCGATCTGGCAAAGATTTCGGTTCTGAAGCTGGCGGATCAATATCTCAGCTTCATCGAGGCGCTGGGGCCGCGCAAGCTGGAGCTGGCGGCCGATTATCTGGTGATGGCGGCGTGGCTGGCCTATCTCAAATCGCGGCTGTTGCTGCCGCAGCCCCCGTCCCTCGAAGGCGAGCCGAGCGCCGATGAGATGGCATCGCGGCTGCGCTGGCGCTTGCTGCGGCTGGAAGCGATGCGTGAGGCGGCAGCGCGGTTGATGGCGCGCGACCGGCTGGACCGCGAAGTGTTTGCACGCGGGCAGCCCGAGCCGGTGAACATTGTGCGGATGCGCACGCAGATGGACACGATGTACGATCTGTTGTCCGCCTATTCGACGCAGCGGGTGCGCAAGCTGGGGGGGCAGACCTATCGGCCCAAGCAATCGCCCGTGCTGTTGATCGAAGAGGCACGTTCGCGCCTGGAGCGGCTGCTGGGCAAGATTCCCGAATGGAATACGCTGTCGCGGTTGTTGCCGGCGGACTGGACGGGCGGCAGCCGGCGGCGCTCGGCGCTGGCGAGTACCTTGCTCGCGTGCCTCGAACTGGCGCGCGACGGCAAAATCGATATCCGGCAATTGA
>DATJDE010000495.1:0-10228 GCA_035497595.1 Rhizomicrobium sp.
ATGATGCGGGAGGAAAAGACCACGCTATCGCCCTGCCCCAGCTTTACGCTGCGATGATCGCCCTGCGCGATGCGCGCCAGCGCCGAGCGCATTTCACCCTGGCTGCCGGTGCACAGATAGAGCACGCGATGAGGCGCAAGATCCTGCGCTTCATCTTCCGACAAGACGCGCGGGAAGTTTTTCAAATAGCCGGTGGCGCGGGCGGCGTTGACGATGCGGTGCATCGAACGGCCCACTAGAACCAGTTCGCGGTCGGTTTCGCGCGCCGCATTGGCGACCGATTCCAGCCGCGCGACATTGGAGGCGAAGGCGGTGACGGCGACGCGGCCTTTGAGCGTTGCGATGAGTGCCGACAGGTTTTCACGCACCATGCCTTCGGAGCCGCTGGTGCCGGGAACGAGCGCGTTGGTGGAATCGCACACCAGTGCGAGGACGCCATCATCGCCCAGCGCCTGGAAGGCATCGCCATCTGTGGCGTCACCGATCTGCGGATCGGGATCGAGCTTCCAGTCGCCGGTATGCACGATGCGGCCAAGCGGGGTTTGGATGACCAGCGCGTTGGGTTCGAGAATGGAATGGGTGATCGATACAAAGTCGATCTCGTATGGCCCGAGCGAGAGGTGGCCGCCGAGTGGAACTTCGGTCACGCGCACGGTGTCTTCCAGACCCGCTTCTTTCAGCTTGTCTTCGATCAGGCGGGCGGTGAAGGGCGTTGCGTAAAGCGGGCAGCGCAATTGCGGCCACAGATGGGCGATGGCGCCGATATGATCTTCATGGGCGTGGGTGAGCACCATGGCGCGCACATTTTCGCGCTGCTCGGCGAGGAAGCGGATATCGGGCATGATGAGATCGATGCCCGGGGTTGCGGCTTCGCGCCCGAACATCACGCCGCAATCGACGATGATCCAATCGCGGTCATCGGCCGGGCCGTAGCCATAGACATTGAAGTTCATGCCGATTTCGCCCGAGCCACCGAGCGGCAGGAAAACCAGTTCAGCCTCGCGCAAAACCGCCATCAGCTCTTTTTCTTGGCGTTGCGCGCGTGGATCATGATGAGGCCACGAATGGTGAGATCGGGATCGAGATGATCGATCACCGCTGTTTGTTTGTAGAAAAGACTGGCGAGGCCGCCTGTGCCGATGACCAACATCGGTTGGCCATACTCTTCCTTGATCTTGCTGACCAGCCCTTCGAGCAGGCCGATATAGCCCCAATAGAGGCCGGACTGCATGGCGGGGATGGTATCTTTGCCGATCACGTTCTGCGTGCGCTGAATGGCGATGCGCGGCAGCATGGCGGCGGCCTGGTGCAGCGCTTCGGCGGAAAGATTTGCGCCCGGTGCGATGACACCGCCTTCATAGTCTCCATTTGCGCCCACAATATCGAAGGTGGTGGCAGTGCCGAAATCCAGCACGATCAACGCGCCTTTATAGGTGTGATGGGCGGCGATGGCGTTGACCAGACGGTCTGCGCCCACCGCGGAGGGGCGATCCACCTTGACCGTGATGCCGAGATCGACCTCGGGTTCGCCCACCACGATGGGTTCGCATTTGAGATATTTGCGGCAGAACATGCGCAAATCGTAAAGTCCGGCGGGGACCACGGTTGCGATGATTGCGGAATCAATCTCGGAGAGGGACAGGCCTTCGAGCGAGATCAGCGGCTGGAGCAGCACGGCATATTCATCGGCCGTGCGGGTTGTTTCGGTGACGGCGCGCCATTCGGCACGCACCTCTTTGCCATCATAGACCGCGAAAACGATGTTGGTATTTCCGGCGTCAATCGCTAGCAGCATCGGTGTTCTCTATCTTTGCGCGGGTGCGCGCTCAGCCAAAAAAGACTTCGCCAGCGGCGATTGTGCGGGTCTTGCCGACGGATTCGCGCAGGATCAGCGCGCCGGTTTCATCGATGCCTTCGAACATGCCCCAATACTCCCCATCGGCGAGGCGGGCGCGGATGCGTGTGCCCAAACCTGCCGCCCGGGCCAGCCATGCATCGCGCACGGGCGGGAACCCGTGTTCCTGCCAAACGTCATACCATTTCGCGAAGGAGGCTGCGAGGCGCGTGAGCGCATCCTGCAGATTTGGTGCGGATATGCCTAACGCGGCAAGTGCGGTGGCTGGAAATTCTGTGTCGGGCGGGAAGTGCGCGAGGTTGATGCCGATGCCGATGGCGAGCCATTCGGGAACCGTGCCGGTGCTGGCGGATTCCAGCAGGATGCCCGCGATTTTGCGGCCATCCACCAGCACATCATTGGGCCACTTCACCGCGATGGTTGCAGCGGGCGCGAACTGCGCAACCGTTTCGTGCACGGCGATGGCGGCGACGAAGGAGAGCTGGGCACATAGCGCTGCCGGTTTGCCGGGGCGGATCAGCAGCGTGGCGGCGAGGTTGCCGGGCGGCGACACCCAGACACGGCCACGGCGGCCACGGCCTGCTGTTTGCTGGTCGGCGCTGATCCAGATTGGCTGGGCCTGGCCGCTGAGCGCCAGGCGGCGCGCTTCTTCATTGGTGGAATCGATGACCGCGTGATGGGCGCGCGCATAGCCTTCGGGCCATGCGGTGCTCACGGGATCAGCGAACGCGCCGCGACCGATGCAGCAGCCACCAGCGGCGCCGCGCCGACGACGAAGAACAGCGTGAAGCCGCCGGACAGCGCGAGCACGGTGCCGAGGCTGGGGCCGAGCACGCGGTCGAAGGTGGGTGCGGGCTCATCGAAATAGATCAGCTTGACGATGCGCAGGTAATAGAATGCGCCCACCACCGAGGTCACCACGCCGAAGATGGCAAGGCTGTAAAGCTCTGCTTCGATGGCCGCCATGAAGACGTAGAACTTGGCGAAGAATCCGGCGAGCGGGGGGATACCCGCAAGGCTGAACATCAGCATGGAGAAGGCGAAGGCGAGCTTGGGCTGGGAGCGTGCGAGACCCGCGAGGTCGGAGATGTTCTCGACCATATTGCCATCGCGCCGCATCGCAAGGATGCAGGCAAAGGCGCCCGCGCCGGTGATGAGGTAGATCAGCAGATAGATCAGCACGCTTTGCAGGCCGCCTTGCGTTCCGGCGGCGAGGCCCAGAAGCGCATAGCCCATATGGCCGATGGAGCTATAGGCCATCAGGCGCTTGATATTGGTCTGCGCAATACCGGCGACGCAGGCCAGCCCCATCGACAGGATCGAAACCAGAATGATCACCTGCTGCCACTGGTGGAACGCATCCGGGAACATTTCGAACAGGGCGCGCAGGATGATGGCCATGGCGGCGACTTTGGGCGACATCGCAAGAAACGCGGTGATCGGGGTGGGGGCGCCTTCATACACATCCGGCGTCCACATGTGGAAGGGGACGGCGGAGATCTTGAAGATGATACCGGCGATGAAGAAGACAAGGCCGATGATCAACCCGATGCTGACGCCGGACTGGGAGATCACCTGCGCAATCACGTCATATTGGGTGCTGCCGGTGAAGCCGTAAATGAACGACATGCCATAGAGCAGGATGCCCGAGGACAAGGCGCTGAGGACGAAATATTTGAGGCCGGATTCGGACGAACGCACAGAGTCCCGGTTGAAGGCGGCGAGCGCATAGAGCCCGATGTTTTGCAGCTCCAGCCCCATATAGAAGCTGATGAGGTTTTGCGCCGACACCATGATCATCATGCCGACGGTGGAAAACAGGATCAGGATGGGAAGTTCAAACCGCGCGATCTTTTGGCTGTGCGCATAGCTTTGCGAGAGCGCGATGGCCGCCGCACTGCCCAGAAGGATGAGCAGCTTGGCATAACGGCCAAACCCATCGGTCACGAAGGCGCCGCCAAAGGCCGCCGTACCATCGCCCTGCCGCAGAAGGGCCATGGCGGCACCTGCCAGAAGCACCACCGACAGAAGCGAGACGAGGCCGAACGCCTTGTCGCCCCGGAAGACGCCGAACATCAGCAGCACCATGCCGCCGACCGCAAGGATCAGCTCGGGGAAAAGAATGTGAAGGTCTGCGGCGGTCATTGCGCGCTCCCCTGCCCGGCTTTGGCAAGCGCGGTTGCGCTATGCATGGCAAGCGCGTGCTGGTGTTGCTGGATGAGATTGGAGACGGAAACGGACGTCACATCGAAAACCGGTTTGGGGTAAATGCCCATCAGGATCGTGAGCACCACGAGGGGGCCGAGAATGGCGATTTCGCGCGGCGACAGATCCTTGATGTTTTGCAGCGCCGGTTTGACCAGTGCGCCAAACACCACCCGGCGATAGAGGGTGAGTGCATACATCGCCGACAGGATGATGCCCGTGGTGGCGAGAATGGCGACCCAGGTATTGGCCCGGAACGCGCCCAGCATGGTGAGGAATTCACCGATGAAACCACTGGTGCCCGGCAGGCCGACATTGGCGAGGGTGAAGACCATGAAACAGGCGGCATAGACCGGCATGCGTTGCACCAGCCCGCCATAGGCCGCGATTTCGCGTGTGTGCATCCGGTCGTAGATCACGCCGACGCAGAGGAACAGCGCGCTGGAGACGATGCCGTGGCTGAGCATCTGATAGATCGCGCCATCCATGCCCTGCTGGTTGAAGGTGAAAATGCCCATCGTCACGAAGCCCATATGGGCGACGGAGGAATAGGCGATCAGCTTTTTCATGTCGTCCTGCGCGAAGGCGACAAGCGAGGTGTAGATGATCGCAATCACCGACAGCGCGAAGATGAGCGGGGCGAGCATATCCGATGCGTTGGCGAACATCGGCAGCGAGAAACGCAGGAAGCCGTAGCCGCCCATCTTCAGCAAAATGCCCGCAAGGATCACCGAACCGGCGGTGGGCGCCTCGACGTGAGCATCGGGCAGCCAGGTGTGGACCGGCCACATCGGCATCTTCACCGCGAAGGAGGCGAAGAAGGCGAGCCATAGCCAGGTCTGCATCGCCACCGGGAAATCGGCGGTGCGGATCAGCACCGCGATGTCGGTGGTGCCGGAATAGAGGTAGATCCAGAGGATCGCCAGCAGCATCAGCACCGAGCCGAGCAGCGTGTAGAGGAAGAACTTGAAGCTGGCATAGACGCGCCGCTTGCCGCCCCACGCCCCGATGATCAGGAACATCGGGATCAACCCGCCTTCGAAGAAGACGTAGAACAGCACCAGATCGAGCGCGCAGAACACGCCGATCATCAGCGTTTCGAGCGCGAGGAACGCGATCATATATTCGGGCACGCGGGTCTGGATCGATTCCCAGCTCGCCAGGATGCAGAACGGCATCAACCCCGCCGTCAGCACCACGAACAGCATCGAAATGCCATCCACACCCATATGGTAGGTGATGCCGCCGCCCAGCCAATCCGCTCTCTCAACGAACTGGAAGGCGGCCGTGCTGCCATCGAAGTTGGCCCAGATCACCAGCGACAAAGCGAGAGTCGCCAGCGTGGTGACAAGCGCGATCCAGCGTGCGGATTTGGCGCGTGTTTTGTCTTCGCCGCGCATCAACAGGATGGCGAGAACGCCGAGCAGCGGCAGGAAGGTCGTGACCGAAAGAATGGGCCAGCTCATTTAATGCCCCCTGCGGCCAGAAACCAGGTCGCCAGCCCGACGATGCCGAGCAGCATGGCGAGCGCGTAATGATAAAGATAACCAGATTGCAGCCGGGCTGCCTGACGCGTGAGATCCACGACGCGGGCGGAAATACCATCGGGGCCAAGGCCATCGATGATCTTGCCATCCCCCACCTTCCACAGCGTGCGGCCAAGCCATTTGGCGGGGCGCACGAAGATGAGGTCGTACAGCTCGTCGATGTACCACTTATTGTAGAAGAACAGGTACAGCATGCCCCGTTTGGCCGCCATCTGCGCCGGCAGTTCGGGGTGCAGGATGTAATAGTAATAGGCGATGGCGAAACCGATGATCATCATCACGAAGGGGGAGAACTCTACCCACTCCGGAATGGCATGATGATCGACATAGCCGGTGGCCGTGACGGCGCCGCGCCAGAATTCGGCGAAGTGGTGGCCGATAAAGGGCTCATGGAACAGTGCGCCAGCAAACACCGCGCCGATGGCCAGAACCAGCAGCGGCACCAGCATTACCCAGGGCGATTCATGAACGTCTTTCAGCTTGATGCCGTGGCCGTGATTACCCTCCCCATGGGCTTCATGCGGGAGCGTTTCTTCGCCGCGGAAACGGCCGTGGAAGGTCATCAGAAACTGGCGCCAGGAATAGAAGGAGGTCATGCCCGCCGCCAGAACGGTGAGGATGAAGGCATAGGTGCCAATGCCGGTGCCCGCATTGAAGGCGGACAGGATGATGCCATCCTTGGAATAGAAACCCGCGAAACCGATGCCCAGCAGCGGAATGCCGAAGCCGGTGAGCGCAAGGTTGCCGATCAGCATCATCGCCCAGGTGAAGGGAATGGCGCGGGCGATGCCGCCCATCTTCCGCATGTCCTGTTCGTGGTGCATGGCGTGGATCACCGAGCCTGCCCCTAAGAACAGCAGCGCCTTGAAGAAGGCGTGCGTGAACAGGTGGAACATGGCCGCGTTGTAGGCCGAGACACCGGCGGCAACGAACATGTAGCCAAGCTGGGAACAGGTGGAATAGGCGATCACCCGTTTAATATCGTTCTGGAACAGGCCGACGGTCGCCGCGAAAAATGCGGTGGAGGCACCGATGAAGGTGACGAACATCAACGCGGTGGGGGCCAGTTCAAACAGCGGCGAGGCGCGGCAGACGAGGAAGACACCCGCCGTCACCATGGTCGCGGCATGGATGAGGGCGGAGACCGGGGTCGGGCCTTCCATCGCATCGGGCAGCCAGGTGTGCAGGCCAAGCTGGGCCGACTTGCCCATGGCGCCGACAAACAGCAGCAGGCAGATGGTGGTGAGGATATCGACTTCATGCCCTGCGAACAGGAAGGTTTTGCCCGCAATGGCAGGCGCCGCCGAGAAGACGGTTTGAAAATCCAGCGTGCCGAAGATGAAGTAGATGGCGAAGATGCCGAGCGCGAAGCCAAAGTCGCCCACGCGGTTGACGACAAACGCCTTGATCGCGGCAGCGTTGGCCGATGGCTTGGTGTACCAGAAGCCGATCAGCAGATAGGAGGCAAGGCCCACCCCTTCCCAGCCGAAGAAGAGCTGGAGGAAATTATCCGCCGTCACCAGCATCAGCATGGCGAAGGTGAAGAGTGACAGATAGGCGAAGAAGCGCGCGCGATGCGGATCTTCGTGCATGTAGCCGAAGGAATAGACATGCACGAGGCTGGAGACGGTGGTCACCACCACCAGCATGACGGCGGTCAGCGTATCGACCCGGATGGTCCAATCCACCGCGAAGTCGCCGGAATGAATCCATTGCAGGACGTGCAGGATCTGCGCGTTGCCCAGAATGGTCACGTCATAAAAGGCATACCACGACAGGGCGGCTGAGATGAGCAGAAGGCCGGTGGTGAGCAGCTCCGACAGGCGTGCGCCCAGGATGCGGCCAAACAGACCGGCAGTGGCCGCACCAAGGAGCGGTAAGAATACGATGGCGCTGTACACGCGTCAGCCTTTCATCAGATTGACGTCTTCGACCGCAATCGTGCCGCGATTGCGGAAATAGACGACCAGAATGGCAAGGCCGATGGCGGCCTCGGCAGCGGCGACGGTGAGGACGAAGAGTGCGAACACCTGCCCCACCAGATCGCCCAGATAGCTGGAGAATGCCACCAGGTTGATGTTGACGGCGAGCAGGATCAGCTCGATCGACATCAGCATCACGATCACGTTCTTGCGGTTCATGAAGATGCCGAACACGCCGATGGTGAAGACGAAGGCAGCAACCACCAGATAAGAATTGAGACCGACTTCCATATCAGACCCCCTCGCCCGGTTGCGGGTTCTTGATTTCCATCGACTCCGCCCTGCTGCGGCGGTTTTGCTGGGGGATCGACTGGCGGCGCACATTGGGGCGATGGCGCAGCGTCAGCACGATGGCCCCGATCATGGCGACGAGCAGGATGAGCCCGGCAGTCTGGAAGTAGAAGATATAGTCTGTGTAGAGAATGTGGCCGAGGGCGACTGTGTTGGTCATCCCCTCTGGCGTCGCATTGGCGATCGCCTGGGGCGCAACCGGCGAGATCACCCAGAGGGTCGAGATCATCACCAGTTCGATCACCAGAATGGTGCCGATCAGCGCACTCAGCGGCAGATATTGCAGGGCGCCTTTTCGCATTTCGGCGAAATCGATGTCGAGCATCATCACGACGAAGAGGAACAGCACCGCGACCGCGCCGACATAGACGATGGCGATGATCATGGCGAGGAATTCGGCCCCCAGCAGCACAAACAAGGCGGCGGCGTTGAAGAAGGCCAGAATCAGAAACAGCACCGAATGAACGGGGTTGCGCCCGGCAACGACCATCAGCGAAGCGCCCACAAGCACTGCCGAGAACAGATAGAAGGCTATGGCGACCAGCATTCCCTAATATTCCCCTATCACCGGTATGGCGCGTCGAGTTCGAGGTTGCGGGCAATCTCGCCCTCCCAGCGGTCGCCATTGGCGAGCAGCTTGGCCTTGTCGTAGTAGAGTTCTTCGCGCGTTTCGGTGGCGAATTCGAAATTCGGGCCTTCAACAATCGCATCAACCGGGCAGGCTTCCTGGCAGAGGCCACAATAGATGCACTTCACCATATCGATGTCGTAGCGCGTGGTGCGGCGGCTGCCATCTTCGCGCGGCTCGGCTTCGATGGTGATGGCCTGGGCCGGGCAAATGGCTTCGCACAGCTTGCAGGCGATGCAGCGTTCTTCCCCATTGGGATAGCGGCGCAGCGCATGCTCACCGCGGAAGCGCGGTGACAGTGCGCCCTTTTCAAACGGGTAGTTCAGCGTGGCCTTGGGGGCAAAGAAGTAACGCATGCCGAGCCACAGGGCTTTGAGGAACTCCCAAAAGAAGATCGAGCGGGCGGTTTGATTGATGTAGGCCATCACAACACCTTCTGGTGGAAGACGAGCACCCAGGCCGCCGTCAGTACCACCCAGAGTAACGAGGTCGGCAGGAACACTTTCCAGCCGAGACGCATGAGTTGATCATAGCGATAGCGCGGCACGATGGAGCGCACCATCGCGAAGCAGAAGAAGAAGAAGATCGTCTTGCCGAGCAGCCAGATCACGCCGGGCACGGCATTGAGCGGCCAGATATCCCATGGCGGCAACCAGCCGCCAAAGAACAGAATGGCCAGCATGGCGCTCATCAGCACGATGCTGAGGAACTCGCCCAGGAAGAACAGCAGGAACGGGGTGGAGGAATATTCCACGAAGTAGCCCGCTACCAGTTCGGATTCCGCTTCCACCAGGTCGAAGGGGGGGCGATTGGTTTCAGCGATGGCCGAGACGAAGAAGATCATCATCATCGGGGCCAGCATGGTGAAGGCGAACCAGCCGTCTTTCTGCGCCCGCACAATATCCGACAGGTTCAGCGAGCCTGCGAACAGCAGCACGGTGACCAGAACGAAGCCGATGGAGACTTCGTACGACACCATTTGGGCGGCGGCGCGCAACGCCGAGAGAAAGGGATATTTCGAGTTAGAGGCCCAGCCGCCCATGATGATGCCATAGACACCGAGGGAGGAGACCGCGAAGAGATAGAGTATGCCGACATTGATGTCGGAGACCACCCAGCCTTCATCCAGCGGCAGCACGGCATAGCCTGCGAGCGCGGTGGTGGCGGTGACGAGCGGGGCAAGAATGAAGACCACCCGGTTGGCGCTGGCCGGGATGATGGCTTCCTTGATCAGATATTTGGTGAGGTCGGCAAAACTTTGCAGCAGGCCGAAGACGCCCACTACGTTGGGGCCGCGCCGCATCTGCACCGCGGCGAAGATTTTGCGATCCGCCAGCAGGAAGAACGCGATCATCACCAGCAGGATCACGTCGAAGATGAGGATGAGAACGAACTGGCTCAGGAACCACGCCCAGCCATAAGGCAGCGTGACGCCGATGACAGAGAACAGCCAGGTAAAGAAACCGATCAGCGCCATGTTATTCCGCCGCCATCTGTTGCGCCGGCGTCACGAAGATGCGGCTGCATTCGGCCATCGTCACGCTGGCGCGGGCGATGGGGTTGGTGAGATAGAAATCGCCGATGTTCGAGCGCAACGCGAGCGCGGTATCGAGCGGGCCGTCTTTGCCGACATTGGCCCAGATGGCCGGGTCTGCACCCAGATGGGCTGGCGCTTCGTTGATGGCCGCGAAATGCGGCGCATCGGCCAGGATTGCGGCGC
>DATJDE010000496.1:0-4497 GCA_035497595.1 Rhizomicrobium sp.
GATTGGGTAAGCATTGCCACGCAGAGTTTTGAAGGCCGCAATGACCGCGAAGTGGCGGTGGCCGGCTGGCGTGGCCGCAGTGTGGAGCGCATTGCGCTGCGTCCGCTGAACGGCGATGCGCGTTGCAGCCGTGTAACGGTGCGCTTCGACAATGGTCAGGCGCGTGATCTGAAGGTGGAGCGCGGCATGCGCCTTGCGCAGGGCCGTGGCTATAGCTTCGATCTGCCGGGCCGTGACCGCAACGTGCGCGACGTGATGCTGCATTGTAGCCCGCAGGATGGGCGTTCGGTGCGCATTGAAGTGCTGGCGCGCAAATAGTGCCATTGCACAGATAAAGGAAAAGGGGCCGGACATAACGTCCGGCCCCTTTTTATTCTGCCGCCTTCAGCTTGCGTGCGGGCGGGGCGGCTTTTTGGAGCGCGCGGTTTTTCAGCAGGGTTTTCAGATATTGGCCGGTAAACGAGCCGGTGACCTTGGCGACATCTTCGGGGGTGCCGCTGGCCACGATTTCGCCGCCGCCATCACCGCCCTGCGGGCCGAGATCGACAATCCAGTCCGCGGTTTTGATGACTTCGAGATTGTGTTCGATCACCACCACCGTATTGCCGTGATCGACCAGCTCATGCAGCACTTCGAGCAGCTTCTTCACATCGTGGAAATGCAGCCCGGTGGTTGGCTCGTCGAGAATATAGAGCGTGCGCCCGGTGGCGCGGCGGGAGAGTTCCTTGGACAGTTTCACGCGCTGCGCTTCGCCGCCTGACAGCGTGGTCGCCTGCTGGCCGATGGAGATATAGCCAAGGCCGACGCGCTTGAGCGTATCGAGCTTTTCGCGGATCGACGGCACGGCCTTGAACAATTCGGCCCCGGCCTCCACCGTCATGTCCAGCACATCGGCGATGGAAGAGTCGCGGAATTTCACATCCAGCGTTTCGCGATTGTAGCGTTTGCCTTTGCAGACATCGCATTGCACATAGACATCCGGCAGGAAGTGCATCTCGATCTTGATGACGCCGTCGCCCTGACAGGCTTCGCAGCGCCCGCCTTTGACGTTGAAGGAGAAGCGGCCCGGCTGATAGCCGCGCGCCTTGGATTCGGGCAGTTCGGCAAACCAGTCACGAATGGGGGTGAAGGCGCCGGTATAGGTGGCCGGGTTCGAGCGCGGGGTGCGCCCGATCGGGCTTTGATCGATATCGATCACCTTGTCGAGGAATTCCAGGCCCTCGATCTTGTCGTGCGGGGCAGGGTGTTCGCGGCTTTGGCTGAGTTTGCGCGCGGCGGCCTTGAACAGGGTTTCGATGACAAGGGTGGATTTGCCGCCGCCGGAAACGCCGGTGATGCAGGTGAAGGTGCCGAGTGGAATTTGCGCCGAGACGTTTTTCAGATTGTTGCCGCGCGCACCAATCACCTTGACCCAGCGGTTGTTGGCGGCTTTGCGCCGTTTGGTTGGCACGGGAATCTGTTCGAGGCCGACAAGATATCTGCCGGTCAGGCTTTTGGGCGACCGCATAATGTCTTCGGGCGTGCCCTGGGCGATGATATGGCCGCCATGAATGCCGGCGCCCGGCCCCATGTCGATCACATGGTCGGCGGTGCGGATGGCATCCTCATCATGCTCCACCACCAGCACGGTATTGCCCAGATCGCGCAGGCCCCTGAGCGATTCCAGAAGTTTTTCGTTGTCGCGCTGGTGCAACCCGATGGAGGGTTCATCGAGCACATAGAGTACGCCGGTAAGGCCGGAGCCGATTTGCGAGGCGAGGCGGATGCGCTGGCTTTCCCCGCCTGACAGTGTGCCGGAGGCGCGCGCCAAAGTGAGATAGTCCAGCCCCACATTGTTGAGAAATTTCAGGCGGGCGCGAATTTCTTTCAGGATGCGGGCGGCAATTTCCTTTTGCTGCTTGTTGAGGTGCTTGTCGAGATCGCGAAACCATGTGTCGGCATTCTTGATCGACTGTTCGCAGACCTGGCCAGCATGCAGCCCGCCAATCTTCACCGACAGCGCTTCCGGTTTCAGCCGGTAGCCCTTGCAGACCTCGCAGGGGCTGGCATCCTGAAAGCGTTCCATCTCCTCGCGCACCCAGGCGGAATCGGTTTCCTTGAAGCGGCGCTCCATATTGGGGATGACGCCTTCGAAGGTTTTTTTGTTTTCGTAGCGGCGCACGCCATCATCATAGATGAACTTGATCTCATCCGCGCCAGAGCCATGCAGGATGATGTCTTTCACTTTCTTCGGCAGGTCTTTCCACGCCGTGTTGAGCGAAAATTTATAAAAGCGGCCCAGCGCCTCCAGCGTTTGCTGATAATAGGGGGAGGAGGATTTGGACCACGGCGCCAGCGCGCCTTTGCGCAAAGACAGCGTTTCGTCGGGCACCACCAGCACCGGATCGAAATAAAGCTGGGTGCCAAGCCCATCGCAGGCCGGGCAGGCGCCATGCGGGTTGTTGAACGAGAACAGGCGCGGCTCGATTTCGGGGATAGTGAAGCCGGATACCGGGCAGGCGAATTTGGACGACATCAGAAGCTGTTTGGCGCCGTCTTTTTCTTTCTGGTCGGCGAATTCTGCGATGACGAGCCCATCGGCAAGGCCGAGCGCGGTTTCGATGGAATCGGGCAGGCGGTTGCCGATGTCCTTTTTCACCACGATGCGATCGACCACCACTTCGATGTCGTGTTTCAGTTTTTTGTCGAGGGTGGGGGCTTCGGCGATGTCGTAAAATTTGCCGTCCACCTTGACGCGCTGGAAGCCCTTCTTTTGCAGCTCGGCAAATTCCTTGCGGTATTCGCCTTTGCGGCCGCGCACGATGGGGGCGAGGAGATAGAGCCTTGTGCCGTCGTCGAGCGCCAGAATCCGGTCCGCCATCTGGCTCACGGTCTGGCTTTCGATGGGCAGGCCGGTGGCCGGGCTGTAGGGCACGCCGACGCGGGCGAACAGCAGGCGCAGGTAATCGTAGATCTCGGTGACGGTGCCGACCGTCGAGCGCGGATTGCGCGAGGTGGTTTTCTGCTCGATGGAAATGGCGGGGGAGAGGCCCTCGATGTGATCGACATCGGGCTTCTGCATCAGTTCGAGAAATTGGCGGGCATAGGCGGACAGCGATTCGACATAGCGGCGCTGGCCTTCGGCATAGATCGTGTCGAAGGCGAGGGAGGATTTGCCGGAGCCCGAAAGGCCGGTGAGCACGGTCAGCGTGTCGCGCGGAATCTCCACATCGACGTTTTTCAGATTGTGTTCGCGGGCGCCGCGAATGGAGATGTTCTTCAGCATGGGAACTCGAAGGTCAGGGGCGCCGGGACTGGCCGGGCCGTTGGGGCCGTGCATGGGGCGGTTTATGAGAGCTTTCGGATGGGCTGGATATAGGGTGCGCTCGCGCGATTGAAAGATCGGTTTGGGCTGCCGGGGTTTTGGCTTTAGCTGGGGATTGACCCGGCAGACTAGAACATAATAAGAACGATTTGATCTGGCAACCGTGGCGGCGGGCCGGTCCGCCGACTAATGTGCGCCCCGGATATGGAAGGACAGTCAAAATGGCGGGCAGCGTCAACAAGGTGATTCTGGTTGGGAATCTGGGCAAAGACCCGGAAGTGCGGCGCATGACCAGTGGCGAGCCGGTGGTCAATCTGTCCATCGCGACCTCCGAAAGCTGGCGCGACAAATCGTCGGGCGAGCGCAAGGAAAAGACCGAGTGGCACCGCGTGGTGATCTTCAATGAGAACCTCGCCAAGGTCGCCGAACAATACTTACGCAAGGGCGCCAAGGTTTATATCGAAGGCCAGCTCTCCACCCGCAAGTGGACCGACAAGGACGGGCAGGAGAAATACTCCACCGAGATCGTGCTCAATCGCTTCCGTGGCGAGCTGCAAATGCTTGACGGGAAGGGCGAAGGCGGGGGACGCTCGGAAGGGGGATTTGCCGGGGGTAGCGGCGGACGTTCCGAGCCGGTGAATTTTGATCGCGGCAACGATTTGGACGACGAAATACCCTTTTAAGTATTGGTCGATGAATGCGTCGGGTTATTGCCGGAGTTTTTCTGGCTGCGGTATCGCTCGCAGCCTGCACCCATAATGTTGATGGCAACTGGGTCGGGGCCGGGCAAGCGGCGGATGATTTTATCAGCCCGCGGATTGCGGCGGCCTATGTTCCCCTGCACGCTTTCAGCCTGCCCGGTATGCGGCGCGGGGCGGCGACCATTATTGGGGCGGGGGTGGCGGTCACCAACGCCCACAACGCCAATCTGGTAGATGAGGCCGATATCATCGGCCGTGCCCCGTCTGGCGAGGATCTGATGTTTATCCGCGTCCACGAGGTGATCGTGGGCGGGCCGGGGCCGCTGCCCATGGCCGATCCCGATGTCGGGCAGGACGTTATTCTGTATGGCCAGGGGGCGGGCGGGTCTTTGCGCATGGCGCAAGGGCCGGTTTTGAGCCTGCGCGAGGCGCGCTTCACCATTACGGCCAATGCCGGGCCGGGATTCAGCGGCGGGCCGGTGGTGGATTCCA
>DATJDE010000497.1:0-2804 GCA_035497595.1 Rhizomicrobium sp.
GTGTGCCGATGCCGCGAATCTGGATGCTGTAACCGCTGAAATTGGTTTTTGTAAATGTCATGTTCGGCACGGATTTGATCAGGTCCGGGCCGCCATTGGTTTGGCTGGCGGTCAATTGCTCCTGGCTCAACGCGGTAATCGAAATCGGGATGGACTGCACATCCGCACCACCAAGTTTCGACGATGTGACCGTGACGGTTTCCACCGCGGTTCTTGCAGGCGTGGTCTGCGCAAATTGGAGATCGTTACGGATCTCGATCCGCGCAGCCTCCTGCCCCCGGACGATACCAATGGCGCCAGAGGGCGTGCGCTGTGCTTTAAAGCCAGTGCCTTTCAGGATCGCGCCCAACGCTTCGCTCGCGGGAAGCGCGCCTTGCACACCGTGCGTCCGCGCACCCGCAATCAAATCGTCAGACACAATGAGCGCGGCGCCGGTTGTCCGCGTATAAACGTCCAGTGCCGATTTCAGGTCGCCGCCGGGAATGTTGAACGTCTCGGCCCAACTGCCCGTAGCGATTGTGGCAGCGCACGTACCGAGCAGCACAGCCTTGATCCAGATTCTTTTCATCTTTGCCCCCTCTAAACTTTGAAAAATCAAGCCGTGCTATTCGCCCAACCGATGGTCGTTCTGCGACAGCAAGACCACATCAGGCTGCCGCTCGACCTTGAGGCCGAGCACGTCGCGCGCCAGACGCAGAAAATCGTCGATGTTGGTGGCCGGAAACCGCCCGTTGATCTTCATCTGCGCAGCAGCGCCCGAGACCGAAAGTTTTCGTGCATTGTAACGGTTGAACTGGGCCACCACATCGCCAAGCGGTGTGCGATCGAAAACCAACACACCACGACGCCAGCCAAGATCATCGTTGAGCAGGCGTTCAGGCTGCCGCTCCATGGACAGGCTCGTCTTCGTCGCCACCACAACATCACCCGGCGACAGAAGAACGGTTTGCGGCTGGTTCCAGACAGAGTCCGTTTCAAAACGCGCGCGGCCTTCCAGCAGCGAAACACGCAACGCATCGTGTTCCGCGCGCACCACAAATTTCGTGCCCAAATCGACAACCCGGTGATTGCCGGTGACGACCGTGAAAGGCCGCGCCGCATTGTGCTGCACGTCGAAATAGGCTTCACCCTTGTCGAGCCACACCTGCCTTTGCCCGGCACTGAGCGCCACGCGAATCTTGGTGTTTGTGTTCAACTCAATGCGCGACCCATCGGCGAGCTTCAGCGTTTCGTGCCCACCCACCGGCGTTTCAAATACCTGCGTCCGGGGCCTTGCGGAATAATCGAGCGCACCAACGCCAATCGCCGCCACAACGGCGCAGGCTGCCGCAACCTTGAGCGCAGCCGGGCCGATTTTGCGGCCCATGAACATCAGGCGATTAAACCGGGGCCGCCGCAGCGCGGCCAGCCGGTCAGCCTGTTGCCACGCCGCAAAAAGCCTCAGATAGGCCAGGCGATGCGCCGAAGATTCTGCGAGCCAGGCATCCATCTCTGCCTGCTGCGCCGCATCCCAATCTCCGCGGTCGCGGCGCTCCAGCCACAAAGCGGCCTGAGCTTCCGCGTCCATCGCATTGGGCACGGCGCGCATGTCGAGCGGCGTGTTCATGGCTTTTTCCTGAGATCGGGCGTCTCGCTGAACAACGCATCGGCGAGCGCGCGCATGCCCTCGGCGATGTGCCGATGCACGGTGAATTCCGCGATCCCCATACGGGCAGCGATTTCGCGATGCGACAGCCCATCGAGCTTGCGAAACACAACCGCCTCGCGCATACGGCGCGGCAAACGCTCCAGCGCGGCCTGCAACCGGCGAAGCGCATCGCGCCCCAGCAAAACACGATCCGGCCCCGCTTGATCCGATGCGATCCCCAATGCTTCGAGATCGCTCACCATTTCGATCGCGATCACGCGCTCCTGCCGAACGCGGTCGATCACCATGTTGCGGGCAGTCGTCAGAACAAACGCCCGGGTCTGCTCCGGAATTTTCTTCTGCGCCGCTTCGTACACACGCATGTAGACCTCCTGGCGCAAATCGGCGATGTCGCTCTTGTTCCGCCAGTTCTGGCGAAGAAACTGAACCAACGTCGCCTCAAGCGGCAGCACCTCTCGCATGAACCAATCGTCCGCCTCGGACACGATCATCTCCGCGCCCGGCCGGTCGTTGCTGATGGAGCTACCGCTCATGAGCGATCTGTCGGCCATTCCCTGCCCACTTTGGCCTTCAAGAGAGTCGAGGTTTCGGCTCTCATAGAAGTAGACGGAGCCCGAGCCCCGAATGGCCATCGGCCCCCGAAAATTATTTTCAGGGCCCGGTCCCGCAAAAGATCGGTTCTGCGCAGAGAGCGTCAAAGACAATGAGGATGAGGATGCGTTTCTGCCCGGCGCAGCGATGCCCCGCCGCTACGTCCCCCAGACAAGGTGCAACGTGCCGCAGCCCGCGCCAAAACCACCCCTCACCGGGGCGTTTGCGAAAAGGCCCAACCAGGGGGCCAAATTGCGGGAAATTTCGCGTTCACACGCATCGCACAAGCGATTGAAAGCAAATGGTGCGCCCGAAAGGATTCGAACCTCTGACCCCCAGATTCGTAGTCGTTTGTCGGAAGAGCAAGTCATTGATCTGATTGAGCTTAAAGGTGCAAAGCGGGCACGTCTGGGACTATTTGGGGAGCGGTTTCCCGGATAAGTCCCAGACAAATTGGGAAACTAGACTCAATAAATCCGTCGCAAACTTCGATACGCAAACCACATTTCTTGAGTAGCAAGTACATAGGCAGGTAGGCAGTCTCCAGCTAGGGACCATGAAAGCA
>DATJDE010000498.1:0-3285 GCA_035497595.1 Rhizomicrobium sp.
CGGCTATGAAAATGCCACGCTCAACAACGGCTCCAAGGCCATCGACCTGATGGACCGTACGGCAGGCCATTCCGATTGGCTGGTCGTCAAACCCTTCATCACCGCAACCTCGAACTGCATCCTCCCCACCTATGTGGTCAATGAACTGCTTGCCGGCCACGGATCGATGACGACGGCCTGTATGGTGGCCTATACGCAGCGCTCCCTCGCGCCCTTCGGCGATCCGGTCATAGGCGTGACAGACCCAGTCACCTTCCAGCCTTACACACCAAATCCGGACCCCGTTAATCTGCCGGGCTACGTCGGGTTCAATGGCTTAACCGCGCCCAACCTCGGCGAAGGCTTCGACAAGGATCTGTCGGGCAACCAGCTTCCCAACGCGCCCCACCTCACTTTGTCGTTCGGCACCCAATATTCGATGCCGATCAGCGAATCCTGGGCAGGCACGTTGCGCGGCGACTTCTATTACCAGTCAGATTCCTATGCCCGCATCTTCAATTCGAAGCCCTATGATGAAATCCACGGCTACACCAACCTCAATTTCGCCCTCATCCTCACCAATCAGGAGGGTTGGCAGGCCATGGCCTATGTCAAGAACGTGCTCGACACCACCGCCATCACCGGGGCATTCCTCAATTCCGACGACAGCGCACTGACCACCAACATCTTCACCACCGATCCGCGCCTGTTCGGCATCCGTATCACCAAGAACTGGTAAGCGGTTCAAAAATCCCCTTGAGGGCGGCGGCGCGAACCGTCGCCCTCATTTTTTTGCCGTTTACAGCGCGAAACAAAATTTCTCGCCCCAAACCACATAAATCCGCCGCGCCCATTCGTAGTATCTGATGAGAGCGTAACAACCAGCGCCAAGGGCTGGCGGGGGAATGGGCGATACATCAGATAGCGAAGCTGCTGGCCTGCATCCATCCGGTGCGGGGGGCAGTGTGGCCGATCTGAACGCGTGGTTCGCCCGCGAAATCCTCCCCCTGGAAAGCGCCCTCATGCAGTTTCTGCGCCGCGGCTGGCGCAACCGTAATGATGTGGAAGACCTCTGCCATGACGTGTTCATCCATATTTACGAGTCCGCCAAGCGCGAAATCCCCCATCCCGCCCGGCCATACGCCTTCACCGTCGCCCGCAACCTGCTCATCGATCGTATCCGCCGCGAGAACATCGTCTCCATCGAGGCGGTCGCCGATATGGAAACCCTGGGCATCATGGTCGACGAGCCCGGCCCCGACCGCACCGTCATCGCCCGCCAGGAGCTGCGCCGCCTGCAAACAGCGCTGGGCCGCCTGCCGGAGAAATGGCGGCAAACCGTGGTGATGCGCAAAATAGACGGCCTGTCCCGCCCCGAAATCGCCGCCCGGCTCGGCGTCGCCGAACCCACGGTCTCGCAATATCTGGCCCAAGGCATGGCCGCCTTGGACGATCTCTTTCACACCGATCCCAGCGACACAGAGCACACGCCATGAGCGGCGAAGCCCCACATTCCGCCAAGCAAGCCCGCGCCGCAGCCAGCGCCTGGCTCGCACGGCGCGAATTCGGCAATTGGTCGCCCGAAGATCAGGCCGCGTTCGAAGCCTGGGCCGCCGCCTCACCCTCCCACATGGTCGCGTATTTGCGCGTCGAACAGGTCTGGCAGCGGGCAGAACGTCTGCGCGCCCTCAGTCGCCCCATGCGCGCAGCAAAACCGCAAGCCCCGGCCGCTGCGTCCATCCTGCCGAAAATGGTCGCCGTCCTTTTCCTGTTTGCCACCATCGGCATGGGCGTATGGTTCACTGCCCCCACAGAGCAGGCCTACGAAACCCCCATCGGGGTGCGCAAAACCATCACCTTTGCCGATGGCTCAAAGGTCGAGCTCAACACCGACACGGTGCTGCGCGCGCGCGTCACCTCCGGCAGTCGCCATGCCGAACTGGTCAAGGGCGAGGCCTTCTTCGACATCCAGCACGATGACGCGCGCCCCTTCACCGTGCTCGCCGGTGCCTGGCGCGTCACAGATCTGGGCACCAAATTCATCGTCCGGCGCGAAACAGGCCGCGTCGAAGTCACCCTGGTTGAAGGCAGTGCCGAGGTTGAACCCGTCGCCAAAGGCGTTCCGGGCAAACGCACCGTACTGGTGCCCGGCGACATCGTGGTCGCCACCGCCGATGGCCTGAAAGTCACGAAAAAATCCACGCCCGCCCTTGCCAATCAAATGGCCTGGCGCCGCGGGTTGCTGATCTTCAACCACGCCACGCTGGCTGACGTGGCGGCCCAGTTCAATCGCTACAACAACCAAAAACTCATCATCACCGCGCCGTCGGTCGCGCGCCGCACCATCGGCGGCACCTTCCCGACCAGCGGCGTGGAAGAATTCGCCGAAGTCGCCAAAGGCATCTTCGGCTTCCGCATCAAGACACACGGCAACGAGATCACGATTGAGCCCTGAGCGCACACAGCTCGCGGCTTCGACTGAAACAACAGGGGGGCATATGTACACCACACGCACACTCAAATTCCTGACCGCGGGCCTCATGCTCGGCGCCGCCGCGCTCACCGCCGCACCAGCGATGGCCGAAAGCTTCGATATCCCCGGCGGCAATCTTAAAATTGCCCTCGATCTTTATGCCCGCCAGACCGGCGCCGCGCTGATCTATTCCGAAGAGGCTTTGTCGCGCGCCCACACCAAAGGCGTGAAAGGCGATATTTCGTCGGGCGATGCGCTGTCGCGCCTGCTCACCGGCACCGGCTTTTCGGCGCAGCGTTATTCCGCAGGCGGCATCGGCATCGTGCCGGCGAGCAGCACCATGAACCCCGGTGCCGCGCTGCCCACGACCTTCCAGTTCGCCCAAGCCACCCCAGCCCCGCGCGCTGTGGAAACCGTCACCGTCACCTCCTCCAAACTCGGCGGCGCCGATGTGCAGTCGATTCCCATCTCCATCACCGCGCTGAGCCAGGAGCAACTCACCGCCAGCCAGACCAATGGCGGCCCGGACCTGATCAAACAGGTCCCGAACATGACGTTCTCAAAGACGAATTTCACCGGCTACAACATCCAGATCCGCGGCATCGGCACCCAGGCGATTTCCGTGACCACCGATCCCGCGGTGGCGGTCGCGTTCAACGACATCCCGTTCATCCGCAACCACTTCTTCGAACAGGAATTCTACGACGTCGCGCAAGTCGAAGTGCTGCGCGGCCCACAAGGCACGCTCTATGGCCGCAACGCCACCGCCGGCGTGGTCAATCTCACAAGCGCCAAGCCGACCGACAATTTTGAGGCCATGGCATCTGCCGAAC
>DATJDE010000499.1:0-2499 GCA_035497595.1 Rhizomicrobium sp.
CGAGAAGATGGGCGCGATCTCGCATATCTCGAGCTTCTGGCGCTATCGTTTTCCGCGCGGACATTCTGGCCGCGCCGACGCCGAAGAACTGGTGACGATCTTCCAGGACTTTGAAGCGGGCTTCGGCTTGCAGAGCAACCCGGTTTCGGGCTGGGCGGCTTAAGGCCTTTCTCAATCGTCCAGTTCGACCACCACCGCTTCACCATTTTCCAGTGCGATGGCGAGTTTGCCGTCGCGCAGCGCGCGGGCGTCGTTGCCGAAGACCTCTTCGCGCCAACCGCTGAGGGCGGCCACACCGTCATCTTCGAAGGCGGCGAGGTGGTCGATGTCTTCGGCGTTGGCGATCAGGCGGGGGGCGACGCGGGCGGCTTCTGCGCGCAGGCGTAGCAGGGTTTTGAGCAGATCGACCGCCGATTGGGATGGTTCGTGTTTGCGCCGCGGCGGCGGCGGAATGAAGCCTTCCGGCGGCTGCGCGCTGCGGCCTTCGGCTATGGCTTCGAGCAGCGCTTTGCCCTGGCGCGAGGTGCCGAAGCCGCGCGGTACGGCGCGGATCTGTTCGAGGGCGGCGCCATCGGTTGGCGGGTTGGCTGCGATTTCGAGCAGCGCTTCATCTTTGATAACGCGGTTGCGCGGCACATCGCGCGTCTGGGCTTCGCGTTCGCGCCATTCGGCGATGGCCGCGAGAAGGGCGAGGAATTTCTTGCTGCTGGTGCGTGGTTTCAGGCGCTTCCACGCATCCTTCGGGTCGAGCCGGTAGAGATTGGGATCTTGCAGGGCGGTGATTTCTTCTGCCACCCATTTGGTGCGGCCGGATTTTGCAAGGTCTTTCGACAGTGCTTCATAGATGGTGCGCAAATGGGTGACATCGCCCAGCGCATATTCGAGTTGGCGCGGGCTCAAGGGCCTGCGGCTCCAATCGGTGAAGCGGGCGGATTTGTCGATCTCCACCTTCGCCACTTTGCGCGCCAGCGTTTCGTAAGACGCCGCTTCCCCGAAGCCGCAGACCATGGCGGCGACCTGGGAGTCGAATAGCGGGTGGGGCACGACGCCTGCCTGGTGGAAGAAAATCTCGATGTCCTGCCGCGCGGCGTGGAAGACTTTGACGATTTTGGTGTCGGTCAGCAGCGCGTGGAAGGAGGACAGGTCCAGCCCTTCGGCCATCGGGTCGATGATCGCCTCTATCCCCGTGGCGGCGACCTGTATGAGGCACAGTTTGGGCCAATAGGTCTGGTCGCGCATGAACTCGGTATCGAGTGCAATGTACGGGGCTTTGGCAAGTTCGACGGTCAGGGCCTCTAGCGCCCCGGTGGTTTCCACGATGTGCATAGATAGGGGCTATAGCGGATTCGGCGGGGCGGCGTATGGCTAAATTGCCCTTTGCCGCCGATTTCAGGGGTTGGAAAGGCCGACCGTCCGCCCTGGGAACCCGCCAGCGTCGAAATAGGCCCTGCCGCCTGCCGTCTGCCAGTCCAGCACGGTGATCTGACCATTGGCGGCTGGGGGTGATTGGAGGCGCTTGCGTTCGGAGGGCACGGGCGCGCCGCCGCTGAGCGCTTCGGTCAGCACCCGGCCTGTGAGGGTGCCTTTGGGCGCAATGGTGAGGCCCAGCAGGTGAGCGAGGGTGGGCACAATGTCGGCGTTGCTGACGGGGGAGGGGCTTTTGGTGGCGGCGCGGAAATCCGGCCCCGCGACGGCCATGAAATTGCGGGTGTCGGCCCGACTGAAGCTGCCATGCATGCCCTGGCCGGTTTTGAGCGAGGTGTCGGCGAATTCCACCGCGCAGAGGAGGGCGGATTCGCAATTGGGCGCGAGGCTGGAGGCGAAGCTGAAGATGATGGCGGGCTGGGGTGTTTTGGCGGAGCCGCGATAGTTGATGGTGCTCATGGGCAGCGCGCCGGGGATTGGGTCGAATGTGTCATCCACGAAGATGCCGCTGACGTAGGGCTGGCGGGTGAGGAAATCGACGATGCGGCGGACATGTTTGGGCGCATCCGCTGTCGGCAGGTAGATCAGATCGGAGCCGCCATTGGCCGCCACAATCACCTCCGGCGCTTTTGGATCTTTGCCGATGAAGCCATTGCCATAGGACGGGCGGTGACCGGCGCGATAATCGACATTGCGTTTCAAGTTTGGATCGAACAGCGGCAGGTCGTACTCCGCCGCCAGATCGATGGCGACGAAGCCGCTGCGCAGATCCACCGGGCCATGGCTTTCGGTTTTATCGCCATCGGCTTTCCAATCGTATTCGGCGGCTTTGCTTGTGCGGCTGTCGACGGTTTTGCCGATGGTCGAAAAGCCATGATCTGCCGTGATGAAAACATTTGTTGTATCGGCGAGGCCCTGGTCTTTCAGCGCGTTCATGAGGCCTGCAAAGGTGTTGTCCGCGTTGCGGATGCCTGCTTTGGCGGTGGGGCCGTTGATGCCGGGGGTGACGTTGCCCACACCATCTTTGGTGGCGTGTTGCGACGCATCGGGATCGCGTGACCAGAACACCAGCAC
>DATJDE010000500.1:0-7558 GCA_035497595.1 Rhizomicrobium sp.
GCGGCGACACATACGAGGTGCTCTGCATGCGTGCGTCCTTATCGCTATTAAGACAATTGGGCTACTGCTTTTGGCCAACCAGAAAATTTTGAATTGTCGCCACTGGACTTGGTTGCACCACTTTGTTACCATTAATCACAAAGTGTCAAGTGTCGGGGCTTCATCGTGTTGAGAACGGCAGCTGAGTGGCGACACGAAGATGGCGTCCCTGATAGCAGGCCAGATCAAGCAGGTGAGTATCAGACGGCGTTGAAACAAATATAGGAAACTCCTGCGTGGACTCGACACTAACAATCCTCAAACATGCGCACATTCTCACCATGCATTCTGACGGGAGCACGTTTCCCGATGGAGCTGTCGCAATGAGAGGCGCCAATATAGAGGCGGTTGGGCCGACGCACGACGTCATGCAGTCTTACGCGGGGCAGCCACGAAATGAGATTGATGCGGCCAACGGTTTAGTCATGCCTGGGCTGATCGACGGACATGCACACCCCACAAATCAGCTCCTCGCTCCGGGTGCGAAGGCGCGCGCAGGCATGACCACGATCGAGTATCTGTCGCGCGTAGGCTATCCCCTGGAACGAGCATTGAGTGCGTCGCTCGCCAAGATCGGCGCGAAACTCTGCTTCGCTGAGATGATCCGCAACGGCGTCACTTGTTTCAATGACGGTGGCGGCGAGCAACCACACGCGATTGCGGAAGCTGCCGCAGAGATCGGCATTCGCGGGACGGTGGCCAGATCGACCCGCGATTTCATCCCGGACGGATGGCCAAAAGAAAGAATCCGCAGCGACGATGTGGTAACGAGCATCGCCGAAACCGAGCAGCTGATCGACGCATGGAACGGCGCCGCGGATGGGCGCCTTCGTGCGTGGTGCGAACTGCGTAATCCTTATACGACCAGCGACGAACTGGCCCGAGAAATTGCGGCCCTGGCGAAGCGGCGGAATGTGGGGATTCATGGTCACCTCGCCTCCAATTACGGTGACCGGCAGTTCTCCCGCTCCCTGTTTGGCAAGGGGGTCATCGAGCGCTACGACGAGTTAGGGGTACTTGGGCCTAACTTCTACGCGGCTCACATGAATGAGCTCGATGACGCCGAGGTAAAGACAGTTGTGAACCGCCAGGTGAACATCACGCATTGCCCAATAGCCTATGTGAAACTGGCGATGGGGCTTGGCACCAAAATACCCGAACTTGTGAGATCGGGGCTCAACTTCGCCATTGGAACCGACGGTTTGACGGCTACCGGTTCGGCGGACCTCTTCCGCGTGATGTTTTCCTTCGCCACCGCCTACAATGAAGTTCGCCGAGAACAGAACCAGATAAGCGCTTATGACGCGCTCAAGGCGGCAACGATTGGGGGGGCGAAAGCAAATATGTGGGAATCGGAAATTGGATCTATCGCAGTGGGCAAGCGCGCCGATTTAATTATCGTCGATCATTCTGGACCCGAATGGAGCTACATCAATCGCGATTTGGCCCATTCAATCGTGTTTTCCGCCAATGGCGATAAGGTGCGCTCGGTCTGGGTGCACGGACAGCAACTGATGAAAGACCGCGAATTGCTGACGGTAGACACCGCGCCGCTCTTCGACGAAGCCAAAGCCGGCGTGAACGAACTCTTCAAGAAGCTGGGACTTCCTCCCGTCCAATGACCTCAACGCCCAAACACAGTGCACACAGCACTATCTGGTGATATTTTTGGAGAATAGCTTGATCGCAAACGACGAATGTCTTGATTTGATTTTCCGCACTGCACGCACGCAAAATAAATGGCTGAATAAACCGGTAAGCGACATGCTGCTTGAAGCTGTTTATGACCTGATGCGCTGGGGGCCGACGTCGGCTAACAGTTCACCTGCCCGCGTATTCTTCCTGAAGTCGAACGAGGTCAAGGAACGGTTAAAGCCGCATTTGAGCTCCGCCAACATCGAAAAAACTCTGCAGGCTCCCGTCTGCGCCATCGTCGCCTACGATTTGGATTTCGCGGAACAGCTTCCAAAACTTTTTCCCCACAATCTCGGAGCGAAGCAGTGGTTCAATGCACCGCCTGTGCGTGATATCACCGCATTCCGCAATGGCACGATACAGGGCGCCTATTTCATGATTGCTGCACGTGCTCTCGGCCTCGATTGCGGCCCCCTATCCGGCTTCAACAACGAAGGCGTGGACAAGGAATTCTTCGCTGGCACCAACGTAAAGTCGAACTTCCTCTGCAACCTCGGCTATGGCGATTCAACCGGCTTGTTCGACCGTAGCCCGAGACTGTCCTTCGGCGAAGTCTGCAAAATTTTATGATCTGCGCGCGCGTTGGGGCTCGCAAGGCGGCGCGCATAACATCGGGCGCCCCTCTCAATGAAGGTTTAAATTCTTGTCAAATGACCCGCGCATATCACTGGCGTAACATGCTGATGGCGGGCGGGTTGCATCCGTCGAGACGCTGACCGCCCAAGGCCATTGGGGTGGGCAGCACTTTCTGCGTGCGAAGAGCGGCGGTTCTGGTTCAGAGCTTTTTGCTGATTCCGAATCCGATGAGATGTGGGTCAGTGATAAAAATGTTGGTAGTCAAACCACTGTCATCGCTGTTCAGAACGATACGGGTGATCGCAGCCTTGTCGAGCACGTTTTTGACATAACTTCGAATTGCAGGCTGTCTTCACGCACAATGTCCGGCGTGACGCTCACATTCGACCAGCCATGCAGTACGCCAGAAGGCATTTCGTTGTAGATGTCGGACCAAGAATTGGATATCCCAGCCTCCCCGACGTGCAATTGAAATCGACGTCCCTTGTGCAGCGGCAACTTCAATCTGGCGCAGCAACACCACGCCCGCGGGCACCAAGTGTTAGATTCCATCCACTAGCCAGTGAGTTTGATCCAGTCGAAATCTATCATGGCAGCGCGCACATTTGGGACTGTTTTGGAGACATTTTCCGCAGTTACCCGCACCTCGAGAACGTTGAGCAGGTTGTGCAGAAAATTTCGCGTCCAGGTGTTGCCGGACTTTGGATAGGAGGCTAGCCACAGGATACCCGTCATCGCGAGTTTTGGGGGCGCTTCGCCGCTCAGGACCGCACTATCATCATCCGCGCTGCTCATCTCTGGCCGCGACCTTCTTTCAATGTGCTGCCATTCGATAGCGTACCGGAAAAGTTGCGCAAAACCCAACCTATTGCGCGGCGATAACGTCTGGTGCGCCAAGCGGTGACAAAAAGCCGTAACCGAAAATCGGATCGCGGCCGGGCGCCCCCAGATCGACGGCCTCATGCTCGAGCGTTGCCCAGACCGCTTTTGCTTCTGCCGGATTTGGCTGCGCGAGCATTATCGCAAAGCGCACTGCGATTTCGGGGGCGGCATAGGATGTTCCGGTTACCGTTGCGTGTCCGCCGCGCATTGCAGCGACACGCCTGCCAACGCCCAGCCCCGCAAACGCGATATGCGGACCACGACCGGCATCGAATTGAACGGCATGGTTTTCATCGACCGAGGTGATGGCCGCTACGCCTTCATACGCCGCGGGATATTCGGGGGGTGCCGCAGGACCATCGTTTCCGGCGGCGGCCGCAATGATGTGGCCGCGCCTCAGGAATGCATCGACTGCAGCTTGCAGAATGATGTTGGGTGGACCGACCAGGCTGATATTCGCAACGGGCACGTTGTTTTCAGCAAGCCAGCCCAACGCGCGCGCGATGCCGTCGGCAGCACCACCAGAAGCTTCGCCGCCATAGACATCTGCTGCATAAAGATTTGCGCTGGGAATCGTGCCTTGCACGGTTTTGCCGACAAGCAACGAGGCGACGGCGGTACCATGCGCGGTGGGAACAATGTTTTGGTCGCTCGCGAAATTCTTCGCGATAATCGTGGCACTTGCGAAATCGCTGTGCCGACGATCGACGCCACCATCGATCATGCCGATGCGGATTTTCGTGTTCGTTTGCGCGGGCGGCATCACAGGGGCAATGGCGGCGATAGCCTGCGTACCGCCGGATGGGTTATAGATGTGGTCGTAATCATAGGTGCCTGCCGGGTCCGCGCGGCGCAGGCGCGACAGGGCTTCGACCGCGTTCAAACCATCGGGTGCGCGCAGCTGCACCACGCTCAGGCCGAGCGATGCGATGTTTTGCTGGCGCACGATCTGAAAGTTCAGACCTTCCGCGATGGAAAGACTTTGCCCTGTCGGTGAAAGAGCGAGCACGGTCTGGCGCAACACGCGCGCACCGTTCGTATCCCTGTCAAAGGAGACCATACGCTGCGGGCGGCCAACCGTGTCGCGTACGATGCCAAAAGTGGAATCGAGAGTGCCAGTGGCAGAGTTGAGGATACCCGGCACGATGGCGGTGCGCGGCAAGGCGATGGGGCTCACGCCGACCGGCAGGCCCAACGTACCGGCCTGCGCTGCGGGGATCGCAGCAAAGGCTGCCACGATTGCGGCATAGGCGAGGTTCCGTAGCACTAGCTTTACCTTATTCATCGGTGGTTCCTGTATGCACTTGCCCGCGCTTCGGAGTGAACACATAGTCTGCACCCAGTGTAAATCGAAGTTTTCCGGATTGGTTCCCTGCATTTCAGGCATGGAAGAAAGCACGTGGATAAACCGTTGTGGCCGTAGCGATGGGTGCCTCGATCAATTCGATCCGCAACCAGATGACCGCGCTTTTGCCGCGGATGCGCCGCTTTGCGCTGTCGCTCACGGGCAACGCCGCCGATGCGGACGATCTGGTGCAGGATGCGGTGGAGAAGGCGTTGCGTAATTTGCATCGCTGGGAAGAAGGCACGCGATTGGACAGCTGGATGTTTCGCATTGCACAGAATCTGTGGATCGACACGGTGCGATCGAGGCGGGTACGGGCGGCTGTGCCGCTGGAAGATCACCATGGCGGCGCAACTGATGGCGTACGCGATGCGGAGGCTCGCTTGGCTTTTGCCGACACTTGCAAAGCACTAGACAGGTTGCCGGAAGACCAACGCATTGTGGTTTGCCTCGTGCTGGTGGATGGCATGTCGTATCGCGAGGCGGCGGATATTCTTGAAGTGCCGATCGGAACGGTGACAAGCAGGCTTGCACGCGCACGTGAAGCGTTGAGCGCGCGCCTGTTCGCTGGCCACGCGGAGGCTTTCCAATGACGATATCCCGTGAAACCCTGATGCGGTTCGTCGACGGCGAATTGTCGCCGGAGGAGGCCTCGCGCGTGGAAGCCGAGATCGCGGAAAGCCCCGAAATGCGGACATTCGTGCACTCCCAAACCGTGCTGCGCCACGATTTCTCCTCCGCATTCGCACCCATTATGGACGAACGAATTCCGGACCGGTTGACGAGAGCCATTGCCGATACGCCCGTTTCTTGGCGCTGGAGAGCGGCACAAGCCCTTTCCGGCATAGCGGCGCGCAATGCATGGATTTGGACGGGCGTTTCGGCGGCGAGTGCGCTGGCGCTTGGGTTGGTGATCGGTGTTTTTCTTAATCCCGCGAATATGGGGCCGATTGCGGCAAAGAGAGATGGAAGCGTTGTTGCGCAAGGTGTTCTGGCCGATGCTTTGAACACGCGGCTTGCCTCGGATGCGCAGCCGGCGGGCACGCCGCGGGTCGGCGTGAGCTTTCATGCAAAGGATGGGCGCGATTGCCGGACGTTTGAAACCGGCGGCGTCTCGGGCATCGCGTGCCGCGGCGAAACGGAGTGGACCATCGCAGCACTCGCATCGGTGCAAACCCAAGCACCGGGCACTTATCATATGGCGGGCAGCGCGATGCCGGATGTCATCCGCAGCGCGGCCGCGGAGATGATAGACGGCGTGCCCTTCGATGCCGCAGCCGAGCACAATGCGCGGGCGCGCGGCTGGCGTGGAAAATAGTTTCCCAAAGTTCCTTCGGAAGAAAATACCGACGGCTCCGTTGTGGAAGGGAGGGACAGGTGCTCTCCACGGAACAACGGAAAGGAACTCGGTCATGACATTCAATCTTTTCAAAGGCTTGCAGGCGGCACTTCTGTGCGGCACGGTTGCTATCGCGAGTCCGGCGCTGGCCGGCGGGCTTTTAGGCGGTGGCGGCGCGTTGGGCGGCGCAGGCGGCATCGGTATGGGCGGATTGGGCAGGGGCGGGATGGGCGGCCTTGGCGGCACGGGAAATATGGGTGGCATCGGCCCGACCGTGTTGCGCCCGACGGCCAGCGCGACAGGCAACATCACCGGCAACGCAAATGCCAATGCTTCGCCGAACCTTTCGCCCGTCACCAGCAAAGTCACTAGCGCGAACGACAAAGCCCAGAACAAGATCGGCAGTGCCGCATCGGATGTATCCTCGCGGATGCAATCGGCTGGCGGCAGCGCACTCGGCACGATGGGTTCGACGCTTGGCAGCACCGCGAGCGGTGGCAGCGCCAATGGCGGCTCATCTGCCGGTGCGACAGTGCCGGGCATCGGCAACGTATCTGGATCGGGCAACGCCAGTGGCAACGCAAGCCGGCCGGATTTGAGCAGCGCCACCGGCGCTGTGACCAGCACCGCGAACGCCGCGGCGACGAAGGTGGGCGACACGGCCAACAGCGCGCGCTCGGCTGCGCAATCGCGGACGGACGACGCGCTGGGCAAAGCAAGCGACGCGGCGAACGGGATGAATGCGAACGCCAATGTCAACGGCAACGTCTCGGCGAACACACAGTAATACCTTATCCTGCGCGGACGGCGCAGAGCGCACTGCCTGCACCGTCCGTGCTTCTTTGCGCTTTGAGCAGTGCTCTCCTGCGATATTTCCCCTTTCAGTGCGGGATTTTGAATGTCGGGGGAAGATGTCCTCAGCAATCGGCTCGACCGGGCGGTGGACGGGACGTGCGATCATGTGCTGTGGCCCCAAGCGCGCCCATCACGCTGGTCGAATATGGCAGCTATGACTGCCCGCATTGCTGTAATAGGTGTTCATTATCCGCCCCTGGTCGGCGAGTGTGGCGGATTTTTTATAGCCGTAATATGATGATTTATGAGCTAAATACAATAGTTGGCCGGCCAATTGGCCGATCTTTGGGCTAGATACGAAATCGTAATGGCCGATATGGAATCGTCATAAAGTATTGTATTTTTTTTCGCATCCGCCGAAATATGACCGCTTCATTGGCCGATGCGCTCCCTTCTGGCTGGGGTCAAGCCAATCAAGGGAGCCTACCAGATAAGTCCGACGATCGGAGGTTTTCTCAGTTGTGCTGACTACCCGATCAACTCAGATATAGGTTTTCCAATATATAAGCCAAGCCATGTCGAGGATCTTCGACAGTGGTTTGTACCACTGGTCCCTCGAAATAACGAAGACCTGCTTCAATTCCATTTAGCACCAAGCTCTTCGACTCGGCGCCCAGGACAAAGCAAACCGCGCCGACCTTCTGCGCCGCCCTCGACATCGATTTCATGGTGTCTATTGCGGATTTTTCCGAACCAAATTTGGAGTCCATGACAAAACCGATTGCATGAACACCGGTATTGGCGAATTGCAGTCCCGCACGGTCAAAATTATTCAAGACACAGAATAGCCGATGCCGCTCCTTCGGTAGTTTCGGAAGTTCTTGGAC
>DATJDE010000501.1:0-10223 GCA_035497595.1 Rhizomicrobium sp.
TGGACCCCGTTCAGCTACCCCTTCAACCTCACCCAGCAACCGGCCGCCAGCGTCCCCTGCGGTTTCGCCGCCAACGGTCTGCCGGTGGGTTTGCAGATCGTGGGTCGCATGTTCGATGATCGCGGCGTGCTCGCCGCCGCCTACGCCTATGAACAGGCCGACCCGCATTTTGAACACACCCCACCGGGCTTCTGAACACGGGCACTTGCACCTGAGCACACTTTGCGTAATGTGCGCCCCATGAACAGACACATTTCCATCGCGCGACGCCGCAGCACCTTCCGACGAGGGGCTTAACCGCGCGCGCATTTTGCGCCTGTTGCCAAGCCCCGCCGTCCACGCGGGGCTTTTATTTTGCCCAATCGTCGGAACACCGCCATGAACATGGATAGACTGAGTGCAAGCGTCGAAGACGCATGCCTGAACGCCTGGCCCGCGCTGAAAGAGATTTTTTATGACGGCTGGCTGATCCGCCTGTCCGAAGGTCACACCCGCCGCACCAATTCGGTGAATGTGATCGGCGAGGGTGGCTACGCGCTGGATGACAAGATCGCCTATTGCCGGGCGATCTACAGCGCCCATGGCCTGCCCACCCATTTTCGCCTGCGCTCGAACGATCATTCCGGGCTGGATGCCACGCTCGCCGCCCACGGTTTCCGCGCCGAAGACGTGACGCGCACGCTCTATATGGATTTCGCAACCGCCCCGCCGCAAAGCCAGCGCGTGCCAGAGGTCGAGGTCATGCTCGGCCAGCCCACACACGAATGGCTTGCCGCCCATCAGCATTTCAGTGGCCAGCCGTACGCGCCCAACAATATCCGCAAACGCCTGCTCGATCTGGTGGCGCTGCCCACGGCCTTTGCCTGCATGCGTAAAGATGGAGAGATCGCCTCCGTCGCCTATGGCGCGGTGCATGACCGGCTGGTGAGCCTGCAATGGGTCGCCACCAATCCAAAGCTGCGCCGCAAGGGCCTGTCACGCGCCACCGTGTTGAGCCTGCTTTGCTGGGCGCGTGATCAGGGCGCACAAGGCGCCTGCCTGCAAGTCGTTGCGGACAATCTTCCAGCCGTTAGACTGTATGAAGCCATGGGCTTCGACCGGGAGCTCTATCGTTATCATTATCGGGTGCTATGAGCAGCGAAGTCCTTACCGTCGAACAAAGCTATGCCGCGGATCGCGCCGCCGCCGCCCAGGGCGTGCCCCTTCTCACCCTGATGGAGGCAGCAGGCCGCGCCGTCGCCGACGAGGCCGCCA
This sequence comes from Rhizomicrobium sp., assembly GCA_035497595.1. Classification (GTDB taxonomy): domain Bacteria; phylum Pseudomonadota; class Alphaproteobacteria; order Micropepsales; family Micropepsaceae; genus Rhizomicrobium. Next base: position 1,255 of record DATJDE010000501.1, read on the forward strand.
AACGTTGGAGCCCGCGCAAGGTTCTGGTGCTCTGCGGCCCCGGCAACAATGGCGGAGATGGGATAGTCGCCGCGCGCCACCTGAAAGACATGGGCTGGCCCGTGCGGGTGGCGGTTCTCGGCAGCCGGGCGAACCTGAAGGGCGATGTTGCCGCGATGGCCCGCAAATGGGATGGGCCGTTTGAAACGGTGGCGGGAGACAATCTCGGGGATTGCGAACTGGTGATCGACGCCCTGTTCGGCGCAGGCTTCACCCGCCCGCTGGATGAAGAGTCGCTGGCGGCGGTTCAGGCGCTGAACGCCAGCGGTGTACCGGTGCTCGCCGTCGATGTGCCTTCTGGCCTCGGCGGCGACACGGGGCGGGTGCTGGGCGAGGTTTGCGTGCAGGCCACTGCCACCATCACCTTCTTCCGCAAGAAGCCCGGCCACTTGCTGATGCCGGGCCGCGCGTTGTGCGGCGAGGTTGCTGTCGCCGATATCGGCATCCCCGTGTCTGTGCTGGATCAGATACGCCCCAAGCTCTCCGAAAACCTGCCCGCGAACTGGGCCGGTGATTTCCCCTGGCCAAAAGCGGATGGGCATAAATATGGCCGCGGCCATTGTGTCGTGGTCAGCGGCCCGGCCCATGCCACCGGCGCCGCGCGCCTTGCCGCCCGCGCAGCCCTCAGGGTTGGGGCAGGGCTGGTCAGCGTTGCCAGCCCGCCGGATGCGGTGGCGGCAAATGCCGCCCATCTCACCGCCATCATGCTCAAACCGTTTGAAGGGGCGGGTGGCCTTTCCAGCCTGCTGGAAGATGCGCGCCTCAATGCCGTGGTGCTTGGCCCCGGCGCGGGTACCGGCCCCGAAACGCGGGCGATGGTGGAAGCGGTTCTCGCCTCCAAAGCCGCCGCCGTGCTGGATGCGGATGCGCTGAGCGCCTTCAAGGACAACCCGCCCGGCCTTCTTCACCTAACACATGAAGTGTGTGTTCTCACTCCGCATGAAGGTGAATTTGACCGTATCTTTCCGGGTCTTATGCGCCGATCTTCAACGAAAATAGAAGCAGCCCGAACGGCCGCCGCCGCCGCCCGCTGCACCGTTCTGCTCAAAGGCGCTGACACCGTCATTGCCGCCCCGAATGGCCGCGCCACCGTCAACACCCATGCAACTCCAGACCTTGCCACCGCGGGATCGGGCGATGTGCTGGCGGGCCTGATCGGCGGTCTGCTGGCGCAGGGGATCGATTCGTTTACCGCTGCCGCCATAGCCGCCTGGGTCCATGGGGAGGCGGCTTTGCGCGTCGGCCCCGGCCTGATTTCGGAAGATTTGCCCGAACAGCTTCCCGCTATTCTCGCTGCATTGAAGGGTGAAACGCTTAAAAGCTGAAACTTCTTCTTTTTGCCTGCGTTTCGGGCGGCAAATGCCTAGCAACTCCAGTAATCGCCTGTTATAGGGGCGCCCTTCCGGCGGTTTCGGATCATCCGGGTCCGCTGGCTGCCCGGACGCGGGCGTGGCGGAACGGTAGACGCGCTGGTTTTAGGTACCAGTGACGAAAGTCGTGGGGGTTCAAGTCCCTCCGCCCGCACCAGTCCAAGCCAAAAAAGAGAACGACATGCAGATCACCGAGACCGTCAACGAAGGCCTGCGCCGCGAATTCAAGATCGTCATTGCGGCGAACGACCTCGACGAGCGCCTGACCGGCAAGCTCACCGAGATGGCGCCCCGCGTCCACTTGCGCGGCTTCCGCCCAGGCAAGGCGCCGGTGTCCCACCTGAAAAAGACCTACGGCAAGTCCATGATGGGCGAGGTCGTGGAAGAGGCGGTCTCCCAGTCCAGCCAGCAGGCGATCAAAGACAATGAGCTGAAGCCGGCCTTCCCGCCGCGCGTCGATCTGGTCAGCGAGCTGCAACAGGTTGTGGACGGCACCGCCGATCTCGAATTCACCGTCAAAGTCGACCTGATGCCCGAATTCGAGCTGGCCGACATCGGCGGGCTCAAGGTCGAGCGCCTGACCGCCGAAGTGACCGACGACGAAGTGGACGAGGCCGTGAAGCGCCTGGCCGAACAGGCCCGCACCTATTCCATGCGTGACGGCGGCGCCGAAGATGGCGACGTGCTGGTCATCGACTTCGTGGGCCGCATCGACGGCGAAGAATTCGAATATGGCAAAGCCGAAGATTTCAACCTGACCATCGGTTCCCACCAGTTGATCCCCGGTTTCGAGGACCAGTTGAAGGGCGTGAAAGCCGGTGAAGACCGGGTGGTGAAAGCCCCGTTCCCCGCCGACTACACCAACGAAAAACTCGCCGGCAAGGATGCCGAGTTCGAGGTGAAGGTCAAAGAAGTCAAACAGCCCGATGAGCTGATCGTCGATGACGAGATGGCCAAGCGGTTTGGCGTCGATTCCCTGTCCGCTCTGAAAGAGCGCGTCCGCGAACAGCTGAAAAGTGATTTTTCCCGCGCCAGCCGCCTGCACCTGAAGCGCCGCATCCTCGATGCGCTGGATCAGGCACACGATTTCTCGCTGCCGCCGACCATGGTGGAAGGCGAGTTCGAAGGCATCTGGAAGCAGGTTCAGGCCGAAATGGCGCGCGAAGGTAAAACCGCCGCCGATGAAGGCAAGACCGACGAGGAACTGCAAAAGGAATATCACGACATCGCCGAACGGCGCGTGCGCCTCGGCCTCGTGCTGGCCCGCCTCGGCGAGCAGAACGGCATCATGGTCCAGCCGGATGAAGTCCAGCGCGCCATCGCCGCCCGTGCCCGCCAGTTCCCCGGTCAGGAAGCGCAGGTGTTCGACTTCTATGCCTCCAACCAGCAGGCCATGAACGAAGTCCGCGCCCCGATCTTTGAAGACAAGGTGGTGGATTTCATCGCCGAACTCGCCGAAGTGACCGACCGCGTGGTGGATCGTGAAACCCTGTTCCTCGATCCCGATGACGCGGCCGAGAAACTGGACAGCGCAGAGCCCGCGAAAAAAGAAAAGAAAGCCAAAAAGGCGAAGAAGGAAGACTAACAGTCTGCCGCCTCACGCCAGAACAGAGACAAGGCCGCGCTCACCAGCGCGGCCTTGTTGCGTTATGGCGTATTCAGAACGATGAAGCCCGCTTTCTTGAACGCGGCGCGCGCCGTTTTGCCCGACAGATAGGCCAAAAACGCCTTGGCCGCAGGTTTGGCATCGCGCGTCAGGGCGGCGGGATAGATGATAGGCGGATGGGTATTGGCCGGTATCGTGCCGATGACTTTCACCTTCGGCTCCGACAGCGCATCGGTGCGATAGACAATCCCGAGCGGTGCTTCCTTGCGCGCGACATAGGCAAGGGCGACGCGCACATTCTCCGCATTGGCAAGCCTGCCCTTGACCGATGGCCAAACCCCCAGCGCCTCAAGCGCGGAGCGCGCATATTTGCCCGCAGGCACGCTGTCAGGGTCGGCCAGCGCAAGGCGGCCACCGTGCAACGCGTCGTGCAATTTGAACAGGTCGCGCACCTCCAGCAGCGGTGCGCCCGAATCTACTGGCGCAATCAGTACCAGCGTATTGCTGAGCAGGTTTTTGCGCGATCCGGGCAAAAGCCGCCCGCGCGTGTCGAGATAGTTCATCCAGTCGGTATCGGCAGAAATGAACACATCGGCGCCTGCCGCAGCTTCGATCTGCTTGGCAAGGGCGGATGAGGCGGCGAAGGAAATAACCACCTTCTGCTTGGTCTGGGCTTCGTAACTTTTCCCAATGTCCTGCAACACATCGCTCAACGAGGCGGCTGCAAAAACGGTGACATCGGCGGCGCGTACCGGCGCGAGAGATAAAAAAAGTGCGGAAACAAGCGTGCAGGCAAGTGTGATCGGTTTCATGCGAACTCCGTTATCAGGTGAACTGGTCTAAACGGCGTGGCCGTGCAGCGCGCACTCCTGTTCATCAGTCTCGACCTGAATGGTCACATGCGGAATTGCAAATTGATTTCGTAACTGGGCGGCGATCCTGCGCAATTCGGCGTCGCCGGGATGGCCGTCGGGATAGATCAGGTGGCAGGTCAGCGCCACCTCTGTGGTGCTCATCGACCAGATATGCAAATCGTGGATGGCGCAAACACCAGGCAGTTTTTCCAGATAGACACGCACCGCCTGCGGATCGATTTCCGGCGGCACCGCATGCAGCGACATGCGCATGGAATCGCGCAAGAGCCCCCAGGTGCCCCACACAATCACCACCGAAACCAGAAGGCTGACAACCGGATCGATCCAGTCGTATCCCGTCGCCAGAATGGCAAAGCCCGCAATCACCACACCTACCGAAACGGCGGCATCCGCCATCATGTGCTGAAAAGCGCCGCGAATGTTCAAATCGCTTTTGGCGCCGCGCGCAAACAGCATCGCCGTACCGAAATTGATCGCAATGCCGATGGCCGCCACGATGATGACGGTTTTTCCCGCAACAGGTTCGGGCGTGAAAAAGCGCTGGATCGCCTCCACCGCAATCGCGCCCGTCGCGACCAGCAGGAACACGGCGTTGAACAAGGCGGCAAGAATGGAGGAGGAGCGCAAACCATAGGTGAAGCGTTCCGAAGGCGCGCGTTGCACCAGCTTGCTGGCAATCCACGCCACCACCAGCCCCAGCACGTCACCCAGATTGTGCCCGGCATCGGCGATCAGCGCCATCGAGTTGCTGAGCACGCCATAGGTGGCCTCGGCAAAAACAAAGCCGAGATTGAGCACGATCGCGATCAGGAAGGCGGTGCCGAAATCGGCGGGGGCGGGCAAGTGGTGGTGATGGCCATGCCCCTGGCCGTGCTCATGTGTGTGTTCAGCCATCGCTCAGCTCTCCAGCACCACAAAGGCTACGCCCAGGCAGCACAGAACGCATCCAAGGATGATGCCTTCATATTTCTCCAGCGCGTCGAGCTTGAAGCGCTCCAGCCCGGCCAGTGTCAGCGAGGTGAAGGTGACCATGCCCGCGATGGTCGCAACCGCCAGCACGATGCTGGAAACGAAAAAGCCGCTCCAGCCGAAACGCGCTGCCGAGGCATAGACGGGCAAAAAGGCTTCGCAGGGTGAAAGCGTCAGCAGGGTGAACAGCCCCACAATAGCCGCGCGGTCCGATGTCGGCTGCCGCCTGGGGATGTGGACGTGGCCTTCATCGGAATGGGCATCGCAATGGGCATGGTCGTGACCATGGGCGCCCGGCACCAGATGCACATGCCGCCCGGTGGCGCCGCGATAGATGTAGAACAGGCCCACAAGCACCAGCAGCCCCCCGCCAATCAGCGGAAAGATGCTGCCAGTCAGCCGGTCCACATTCATCCCCAGCCAGACCACCAGCACGCCCAGCAGCGTGGTGATGAGAATATGCCCCGTCCCGGCGAAGGCGGTGATGGCCAGCGTTTTGCCTTTGCTCCAGCGCTGCGCGCGCGCGGTCACCACAAAGGGCAGCCAATGGGTTGGCAGCGCCGCATGAAAAAAGGCCACGGTAAACCCCGCGGCCACGATGGACAGGAATAGAGCCTCGTTCATGGGGCAGTCCTAAGGCAGCGGGACGGAAAGCAAAAGTGGCATGTGCCGACTGATATACCATGCTAGACTGCGCGACAGGGGAGGAGGGCACCATGATATTCCAGCAGGTCGCGACTGGGGGCTGCCAGTCCTATCTCATTGGCTGCGCTGAAACCTGCGCTGCTGCCCTGATCGATCCCGAAATGCGCCAGTTTGATCGCTATGTTGCGCTGGCCACGCGCGATGGCCTGCGGATCAAGTTCGTGGTCGATACCCACACCCATGCCGATCATTTCTCCGCCACGCGCGCATTCGGCAAACAGCTTGGCGTGCCGGTGGTGATGCACCGGCAAAGCCCTGCGCCCTTTGCGGATATGCGGCTGGACGATGGCGACATGCTGGCCATTGGCACCCTGCGGCTTCAAGCACTGCACACCCCCGGCCATACCAGCGATTCCATGTGCCTGGTGGCAGAAGACCGGGTCTTCACCGGCGACACGCTGCTGATCGGCGGCACTGGCCGCAGCGATCTGCCCAGCGGCGACCCCGATGCGCTGTATGACAGCCTGTTTTCCAAGCTGCTCCTGCTCGATCCGGCGCTGCTGGTCTATCCCGCCCACGATTATAAAGGCCGCAGCCATTCCACCCTGGGGGAGGAGATTGCCACCAACCCCCGCCTGCAACAGCGCGACCGCGCCGCTTTCGTGGAAATGATGCGCAACCTCAACCTCAGCGCGCCCACCCATCTGACGGAGGCTCTGCGGACCAATATGAGCGGCGGCAAAACCGTAATGCAGCTTCTGTCCGAAGCCGCAAGCACGGTGCCCTTCATGTCGCTGCCCGAGCTGAAAGCGCGGCTGGGCGCGCGGGCCAATGATTTTGTGGTGCTCGATGTGCGGGAGAAAGAGGCTTTCGCTTCGGCCCATGTTCCTGGCGCGCGCCATTTGCCGCGCGGCCAGCTCGAATTGCGGGTGAATGACGATTTGCCGGACCCGACGCTGCGCATCGTCGTTATTTGCGAATTCGGCAAAATCTCCACCCTTGCCGCGGCGACGCTGCGGCAATTGGGTTTCACGCGGGCGGTGGCGCTGGATGGCGGCATGAAGGCGTGGCGGGACGGAGGTTTCCCGGTAGAACCGGTGGCCAATTGATCCTTCGTTCCATGGGGATGGGTTAAGCAAAGCGTGTGTCCCCACGTTGACACACCGCGAACGCATCCTATGTTCGGCTGTCCTATTCGAACGGCTGAGGCTTATGAAAGACCCCCGCGACGTCTATATGAATACGCTGGTCCCGATGGTGGTGGAGCAATCCGCCCGCGGCGAGCGTGCTTACGATATTTACTCCCGCCTGCTGAAAGAGCGGATCATCTTCGTCACAGGCCCGATTGAGGACTATGGCGCCAGCCTGATCACCGCCCAATTGCTATTTCTTGAGGCCGAAAACCCCAAGAAAGAGATTTCGATGTACATCAACTCGCCAGGCGGGGTGGTGACGGCCGGAATGGCCATTTATGACACCATGCAGTACATCCGCCCCGGCATTCAGACCCTCTGTGTCGGGCAGGCGTCCTCCGCCGCGACACTTTTGCTCTGCGCCGGGCAAAAAGGCGAGCGCTTCTCCCTACCGAATTCAAGGGTATTGGTGCACCAACCCTCGGCGTCCTATTATGGGCAGGCAGCAGACATTGCCCGCCATGCACAGGAAATCCTCAAGCTGAAGCGCCGCCTGAACGAGATCTATGCCAGCCACACGGGCCAACCCATTGAGGTCATTGAAAAGGCGCTTGATCGCGATACATATATGACTGCGGAGGAAGCCAAGACCTTCGGGCTGATCGACAAGGTGCTCGAACGGCGCCCGGAGACGGCGGACCCGACCCGGGCAGAGGGGTAGTTCCCTAACCGGTACAAGCATTTGCAGGGTATTTAAACAATTCTTGATCCGCCTGCTTCTATCGTGGTCGTATGCGGTACGTGCTTCGAATTTCGGGACTTGGCGTAATTCGTGCACATTGGCGTGTCAGGAGCCCCATTGTCGGGGCCAGTGTCTCAGGAGAGACCATAAGTCATGAGTAAAGCCAGCGGCGGCGACTCGAAGAATACGCTCTACTGCTCGTTCTGCGGCAAGAGCCAACACGAGGTGCGCAAGCTCATCGCGGGTCCGACCGTGTTCATCTGCGATGAATGCGTGGAACTCTGCATGGAAATCATCAAGGAGGAGAACAAGACCTCCTTCATGAAGTCCAAGGAGGGCGTGCCGACCCCCCAGGAAATCTTCAAGGTGCTGGACGATTATGTCGTCGGCCAGCAACACGCCAAGAAGGTGCTCTCGGTCGCGGTCCACAACCACTACAAACGCATCAACGCATCCGGCAAAAACCAGGACGTTGAACTGGCGAAATCCAACATCATGCTGATCGGCCCCACCGGCTGCGGCAAGACCTTGCTCGCCCAGACCCTGGCCCGCATCCTCGATGTGCCCTTCACCATGGCCGATGCCACCACCCTGACTGAGGCGGGCTATGTCGGTGAAGATGTAGAGAACATCATCCTGAAGCTGCTTCAGGCTGCGGATTACAACGTCGAACGCGCCCAGCGCGGCATCGTCTATATCGACGAAGTCGACAAGATCAGCCGCAAATCCGACAACCCGTCCATCACCCGCGATGTCTCGGGCGAAGGCGTGCAGCAGGCCCTGCTGAAGATCATGGAAGGCACGGTTGCCTCGGTTCCTCCGCAAGGCGGCCGCAAGCATCCGCAGCAGGAATTCCTGCAGGTCGATACGACGAACATCCTGTTCATCGTCGGTGGCGCCTTTGCCGGGCTGGACAAGATCATCGCCCAACGCACGCAAGGCACCTCCATGGGCTTTGGCGCGACGGTGCGTTCGCCGGATGAACGCCTGACCGGCGAAATCCTGCGTGAGGTCGAGCCGGAAGATCTGTTGAAGTTCGGCCTGATCCCGGAATTCATTGGCCGTCTGCCGGTGCTCGCCACCTTGGGCGACCTGTCGGAAACCGCGCTGATCGAAATCCTCACCCGTCCGAAAAACGCGCTGGCCAAGCAGTATCAGCGCATGTTCGAGATGGAAGGCGTCAAGCTCCGCTTCCAGGAAGAGGCGCTGCACTCGATTTCCCGCAAAGCCATTGCGCGGCGTACCGGTGCGCGGGGCCTGCGGTCGATCCTCGAAAGCATTCTGCTGGAAACGATGTTCGATCTGCCCACCCTCAGCGGCGTGCAGGAAGTCGTCATCACCGCCGATGTGGTGGAAGGCAAGTCCCGCCCGCTGTTCACCTATGCGGACAAGCCGGAAGCGCAGAAAAGCGCCTCGTAAGCTAAAGTTCCCACCTAACGCCATGGCCCGCGAAAGCGGGCCATTTGCGTTTTGACGTTGCCGTCATCGAAATGTCGCGCGTGGCAACATGCGCAATGCTAGGCTTGGTCCAGTATCTCTGGATGGAGGATGCCATGGCGGTCGATGAAACACGGCTTCACGCATTTCTAG
>DATJDE010000502.1:0-8693 GCA_035497595.1 Rhizomicrobium sp.
GTGGAGCGGATCGTGAGTGAGCTTTTGCCCCGCGCCGACCGTTCGGTGCGGCTGATGGCGCTGCTGCACGATGCCTCCGAATATGTGGTGGGCGATCTGATCAGCCCGTTCAAAGCGGCGGTCGGCCTGGATTACAAGGCCTTTGAACTGCGACTGCTCTCGGCCATACATCTGCGCTTCGGTCTGCCTGCGAAAACGCCGGTTCAGACCGCAACGCTGATCAAAAAAGCGGATCATATTGCCGCATATTTCGAAGCGACCCAGCTTGCAGGTTTTGAACGGGAGGAAGCCCGCAAGTTTTTCGGCACTCCGCCCGGCATTTTGCGCACACCACGCCTGCTACCTCTGGCTGCACAAGAGGCGCAAGCTCAATTCATCAGTCGTTTCCAGCGGCTTGCGGTTTGAGTTTTCTGCGAACGTGCTAGTTTCCCAGAATCATAACAGGCGAGGCTATGCCGAAGATCATCATCACGCCGCTTTCCGGACTTCTGGACATTGTCCGGATCCATGAGCCCTCTCACGTCGTGACATTGACGTCGCCCGAACAGAGAATCGACACGCCGGACGGCGTGGCCCATTTGCATATCAGCATAAAAGACATCACCGATCCCGCTGAGGATGCGCCTCAGCCGCATGACCATCACATTAAAGCCTTGTTGGAATTCGGCCGCTTGTGGGACGCGAGCGCCCCTCTGGTGGTGAGCTGCCGGGCAGGCATCAGCCACTCCATTGCGGCGGCCTTCATTCTGGTCTGCGATCGGCTGGACCATGTGCGGGAAAGTGAAATCGCCGCCGCGCTGCGCAAACGGGCGGCCCACGCCCATCCCGACCGGCTTATGATACAGTCCGCCGACGCAACCCTTGGCCGGGACGGACGGATGATCGACGCTATTGAAGCCATCGGCCCCGGCGAGGTTATCGACAACGCGCCACCGGTGAATTTTCCACTCGCTTTCGGCATTCTATGAAACAAGCGGGCGCATCCAAAAGCGTCAGCATTGACCACAGCGTCAGCATTGGTCTCAGCGCGGCCATCGTCTCGGTCGCAGAAGAACGTCCCCGGGTTCTTGCAGTGCATCGCGCCGGCGAAACGCTGGACGGATTGCCCTTCGGCCCATTCGATCCACTGCACCATCGCACGCTGGAAAGCGGCCTTAGAGGTTGGGCAGGCGAACAGACGTCGCTCGATCTTGGCTATGTCGAACAGCTTTACACCTTCGGAGATCGCGGACGGCAGGTGGTAAAAGCGGGGGAAGAACACCGCGTTCTGTCTGTCGGCTATCTGGCGCTGACCCGCGGCGAGCCCAAGACACCAGATACGCAGTGGCGCGAATGGTATCGTTTTTTCCCGTGGGAAGACTGGCGCGACGAACGCCCTCGCGTCATCGACGCGGTGATCACCCCCGCGCTCAAAAGCTTCGCCAAGGCCGCAGGCAAAAGCGAAAACGAAACGCGGCGGGATCGCGCGCGCCTCTGCTTCGGGCTGGACGGCCTGCCGTGGGACGAAGAAAAGGTGCTCGACCGCTATGAGCTTCTGTATGAGGCTGGTCTGATCGAGGAAGCCGTGCGCGATGGCCGTGAGCCCGCCTCTGCCGCCGCGGCCCATCTGGGCGTCGCCATGATGTTCGATGGCCGCCGCATTCTCGCCACCGCCATCGCCAGGCTGCGCGGCAAGATGAAATACCGCCCCGTGGTGTTCGAACTGATGCCGCCGACCTTCACCCTGCTGGAATTGCAACGCACGGTGGAAGCGATTTCCGGCGTGCGTCTGCACAAACAGAATTTCCGGCGGCTGGTCGAAGATCAGGGCCTGGTCGAAGGCACCGGCAAAACCAGCACGCCCGCACGCGGCCGCCCCGCCGAACTCTTTCGCTTCCGGCGCGACGTGTTGCGCGAACGCCCCGCACCTGGCTTCCGGCTGGGCGTGCGGATGCGCTGAAGGTTACATCAGCACCTGATTGCTGGCAGCGGAGATGCCTGCCAGGAAAAAGCCGAGCGCCAGCGAAATACCGATCAGCGGCACGAAAAACCAGAACCGTCTGGCGAGCAGCAGATACGCCACCAGCGTTAGCGCACCCAGCCAAAGCAAGAAGCGCGATTGAAACAGCACCGTTGGTTGTTCGAGCGCCAGATAGCCGAAGACAAGCCCGAACAGGATCAACCCCAGACTATGGCTGGCGTGGAAGCCGGTCTGCGCTTTCCACATGGTGGTCTGGTTGGAAATGCGCGGCGAAATCGATTTCAGCCCCGCTTCCAGCGCATCGTCGCGCGGTGCAAAGGCGCGGGTGAAAAAGGTGAGGTAGACATGGATCACGCCCAGCGCCAGGACAGCGCCCGCGCTGATCGTGATGAGAACTGAAGGCGTCATAGTGTGGTCCTCATGCGGCAGCAAAGCCGTCGTTTAGAAATGCTTCGGCAAAGGCCGCGTGTATCGCCGCGCCGTCCGCCATCACGTTTTCATCCAGCACCATGCGGTTGGAATGAAGCCCGCAACAGACGCGGAAATCGCCACCTTCCGGTACAGCGCCGATAAAAATCATGGCGCCGGGCACTTTTTGCAGGACATACGAAAAATCTTCCGCCCCCATAGCCGGTGCGGGCATGGGAATCCAGCGATGCTCGCCGAACACGCTTTTCACCGAATGTCTGGCCAGCGCCACCGCGCCCTCATGGCAGATCGTCACCGGAAAACCGGGCGTGATGGTTACAGCCGCCTCGGTCAGATGCGCCGCTGCGATGTTGGTGGCGACGCGGGCAATGCCTTCATGGGCGCGGGCCCGCGCCACTTCAGACACGGTGCGGATGGTGCCTTCAAGCTCAGCGGTTTCAGGAATGACATTGTCGGTCGTGCCCGCTGTGATGCGCCCCACCGTCACCACCACCGGATCAAAACTTTCAAAGCGGCGCGTGACCATCGCCTGCAACGCCATCACGATTTCGCAGGCCACCGGAATGGGATCGACCGAGGCCGCAGGCGCGGAGGCATGGCCGCCCTTGCCGGTGATCTTCACCAGAAACTTGTCGGCAGAGGCCAGCAGCGACCCTGCCTTGCCGCCAAAAAATCCGGCGGGCACGTTGGGCGTGATGTGCAGCGCGAAAGCTGCATCCGGCAACGGATCGATGATGCCGTCTTCCAGCATGAAGCGGGCGCCGTGATGGCCCTCCTCTCCCGGCTGAAACATGAACATCACCGAACCGGGAAGTTCGTCGCGCCGCGCGCACAATGCCTTGGCCGCGCCCGCCAGCATCGCCACATGGGTATCGTGCCCGCAGGCATGCATGGCGCCGACAGTACGCGAGGTGAAATCCAGCCCCGTTTCTTCCACCAGCGGCAACGCATCCATATCCCCGCGCAACAATACCGTGCGCCCATTGGCCGGGCCGCGCAGCAGCGCGATGAACCCGCTGGTGGAGGTGCTGTCGAAAATCTCCAGTGGTAACCCGGCCAGTGCGGCTTTCGCTTTTGCGGTGGTGCGCGGATTGTGCAGACCCAGTTCAGGGTCCGCATGGATGGCGCGGCGCAGCGCAATCATCTCTGGCAACAGCTCCCTGCCCGCTTCGATCCATTTGTTCGGTGTCGGAGTATCCATTTCGCCCTCAGCAATATCGGTCTGGAAATATAGGCATACAATTACGGATGGCGCGAGCGGTGTGTTTTTTCAGCCATCTGACACCTGGCATTCCACATTCCACCATTGTCATGGCCCGCCGAGTGCGGATCAACCAGGTGGTGTTGCTCAGTTTTGAAAAGGGACGAAGAATTTCCGCTCACTACACGCACTTTGTCGATGTCACCTGGGTGACCCGCACTAGGCGGGCCATGACAGATGCGTGATGCTGGCAGATGGGCCGACATAGGCCGAATGTGGCGGCCCGAAGATGCCGCGCAAGGCCAGAAGCGCCACCAGCACAACAAGCCCGCCAACAATCAGCCAAAGGCGCTGCCACCGTGTCATCATCGCCCTGGCACATTGGTTGCGGCCACAGCATGCGCGAAGCGGTACCCGCCCGCAAAGAAAAACCGCGCGCCCCTTTCGGGACGCGCGGCCATCTTAGTTCAAACGTTCAAACATTCAGGTCGGGGGCAACACCGGTTCCGGTGCCGGTTCGCCGCCGCCAAGGCCCACGAGCGAAGGCGAGAATTTCGCGATGCCGCTCACAGTGCCATTGCGCTGACGCTCAACCAGCGTCGTGCCACCAACGGTGTTGGTGTACAGGCGCAGGCCGATTATGAAGGTATGCGCGTTGCCGCCACCATTCGAGTAGTTCGAAAAGGTGTAGCCGGTGAACGCCGAAACCGGAATTTCTTCCGAGATCAGATATTCGCCCTGCACGCCCAGATCGGTCGCCTGATAGCCTTTGTTGACATTGGTGAAGCCAACAAGGCCCGACAGCGCGAGGTTCGGGAACACATAGCCCGTCACGTTGCCGCCAATATAGAGACCATTGAGGTCACCGCTGAAGCCACCGAGCTTGCCGCTGACCGTGAAGGTGTTGTTGACGAAATAATCGCCAAAGCCGCCAAAGCTGGTGACATGGGCGTTATCGCCAAGGAAGTTGACTTCGTTGTAGTTGACGTTGGCGCCGACGCGGCCTTCGTCAAGCTTCACGAACAGCGAACCGCCGGTATACCAATTCTGCGCACGCAGACCGGTGAACGCAGAACGGTTGTAGCCGACGTTGATTTCAGCATTCAGGCCGCTCGTGCCCAGACCGAGCTTCGCTGCGCCATCAACGCCCCAGGCGTTCACATCCGGAATTTCATTTCCGGTGACGTGGTTATACGACCCCGTCAACACACCGGCGAGATCCAGATCATCGGCAAATGCCGGTGCCGAAAGCATGGCCAGCACAGAAACAGTCGAAATAAGTACTTTACGCAACAGAACTCTCCTTTTGATTCGCCCAACTCAATACCGGCGAGGCGCGTGTCATACGGCATGTAACAACGATGTCGATCCGCTTCATCGTCCATCATGCGCAAAAGCAGTGATCCGTGGCTTAACTGCAACGTGTATTTCCGTTTGTTACAGATCAAGATGAACAACTGTAAATGTTGCCACAGACCATGCCTTCGCAGGCCATCACAGATACGCGCAAAGAAAAACCGCGCGCCTCTTGCGAGACGCGCGGTTCATCCAGATCAAACGATCTTAGAGGCTGAGGCCCAGCGGACCGAAACCAGCAACGCTGCTGACGGTGCCATTGCGCTGACGCTCGACCAGCGTGGTGCCACCAACGGTGTTGGTGTAGAGACGCAGACCCACGAACACAGTGTGAGCAGTGCCGCCGCCATTCGAGAAGTCCGAATAGGTGTAGCCAGCGAAGCCCGACACCGGAATCTCTTCCGAGATCAGATATTCGCCCTGCAGGCCCAGATCGGTTTCCTGGAATGCCTTGTTGACGTTGGTGAAGTTCAGCGAAGCCGTCACGCCGAAGTTCGGGAACACATACCCTGTCACGCCAGCGCCGACATAAAGGCCGTTCGCGTCACCGCTGAAGCCACCGAGCTTGCCGCCGAGGGTGAACATATCGCTGGCGAAATATTCGCCGAAGCCGCCATAGTTGGTGGCATGGGCTTTGACGCCCAGCGTCTTGATTTCGGTGTAATTGACGTTGGCGCCCACGCGGCCTTCTTCAACCTTGTAGAACAGCGCGCCGCCGACATTCCAGTTGTTGACGTTCACGCTGGAGATCGACAGGTGATTGTGGCCAACATCGAGTTCGGCATTCAGGCCGGTATCGCCCAGGCCGATTTTCGCCGCGCCGTTGATGCTCCAGACATTCGCGTCCGGCAGGTCCGAACCGACATGGCTGTATTGCCCGGTCAGGGCGCCAGCGAAATCAAGGTCATCGGCAAACGCCGGAGCGGACAGCATGGCCAGCGCGGAAACGGTCATCAGAATTGCATTACGAAGCACTGAAATCTCCTTTTGATTCGCCCAAATCCCCTCGGGCGAGGCGCGCTTCATAATCCAATTCACACTCTTGTCGATATAACTTGTGCGAAAGTTCCCACGAAAGAATCTATCCGTGGCGAAACTGCAACGGGTATTTCTGTTTGTTACAATAAGGAGTTAACGGGAATTAACTTTTTCAGTAATTCTCGCCGACCGGGCCGAAATGGCCAATCGTGCCGACCGTGCCGTGGCGCTGGCGATCCACCAGCGAGCTGTAGCCATCGCTGTTCAAATAGAGCCGCACACCGATCAGACCCTTGTGAGTCGTTCCCCCGCCATTGGAGACATCGCCGTAGACGTAACCGGCAAACACCGCGATCGGCAGATCCTGCGACAGTAGATATTCACCCTGCAGGCTAAGATTGGTCTGGCTGGCAAGGTTGTTGACGCGGATATAGCTAAAGGCGCCCGTCACCGCGAAATCGGGAAAGACGTAACCGGTCACCTGCGCGCCCGCATAGGTGCCGCTCACATCGCCCGCATAACCACCACCCTTGAGGCCGAAAGTGAAATACGGATTGGCAAAATATTCGCCGAACCCGCCGAATGTCGTCGCATGGCCGCTGAGCCCGAGAAACTGCGCTTTATAATAGTTGGCAACGGCGCCCAGGCGGCCCATTTCGCCCTCCCAATAGGGCGCGCCGCCAATGCTCCAATTGGTGAGATGCGTGCCCGGCAGGGTCGCATAATTATAGCTTGCCTGCCCCTGCACATGGATGCCTGCGCCAAGGCCGAATTTGCCTTCGGCGGCGATGCCTTTGATCGAAACGCCCAAGCCCCCGACATCAAGATAAAGATATTGGCCGGTAGCCGTTCCGGCGAAATTGGTCTCAAGCCCCTCGTCCGCGCGGGCCGTGGTTCCAAGCAAAAATGCTGCCGCAACGCACGCGGCCGGTAGGAATGTGCGCAACACAAGGTTCTCCTTGATCGCCAATCAGACCCCCGGCGACCCGGCCTTTATGAACCCCATGTGTTGAAATTGATTAAAAGTTCCGCCATTTTCCGGTTAACAAACAGTTGCTTAGGTCGTTCTTCGCCAGCGCCCCGCCACAGACCGCTTGACCGATTTATGCTCATGTGTAGCATAACGACTTTCCGGCCCCCTTTACGGCCGGTTTTTCTACCCCATATATATGCTCTAAGTGAGCATAAAGGAGACGTCACCGATGGGTGAGATGCCAACCCGGTTTGAAGGCGAACTAGCCTATACGCCGCAGATCGCGCGCGAGACGGCGGCGCTCTACAGCCGCGTCGCCCATGTCATGCCCGAAATCGAATGGGCGGTGCATGCCCCTTACGTGGCCGCGATCAACCGGCTGAAGAAAGAAAAGAACGCGGTCATCCTGGCGCACAACTACATGACGCCGGAGATCTTCCACTGCGTCGCCGACTTCATGGGCGATTCGCTTCAGCTCGCGCGTGAAGCCGCCAAGACCGATGCCAAAGTCATCGTGCAGGCAGGCGTGCACTTCATGGCGGAAACCTCCAAGGTGCTGTCGCCGGAAAAAACCGTGCTGATCCCCGATATGCGGGCCGGCTGCTCGCTCGCCGCCTCCATCACGGGGGCCGATGTGCGGCTGCTGAAAGAAAAATATCCCGGCCTGCCGATTGTGACCTATGTGAACACCTCCGCCGAGGTAAAGGCGGAAAGCGATGTCTGCTGCACCTCGTCCAACGCGGTCGCGGTGGTGGAAGACATTGCGCGCGAACGTGGTGTCGATACGGTCATCATGATCCCGGATGAATATCTCGCCCTGAACGTCGCCAAGCAGACGGCGATCAAGATCATCACCTGGAAAGGCCATTGCGAAGTGCATGAGCGTTTCAGCGTGGCCGACATCAAAGCCTATCGCGAAGCCAATCCCGGCGTGATCGTTCTGGCCCATCCCGAATGCCCGCCGGAGGTGGTGGAAGAAGCCGATTTTGCAGGCTCCACATCGGCGATGATCAACTATGTCGGCACCAAGCGCCCCAAGCGCGTTGTCATGGTGACCGAATGTTCGATGAGCGACAATGTGGCGGTGCAATTCCCGGATGTGGACTTTGTGCGCCCGTGCAATCTGTGCCCGCACATGAAGCGCATCACCCTGCCGCAAATCCTGCACGCGCTGGAAACCATGACCTATGAAGTCACGGTCGATCCGGCCATCGCCGAACGCGCCAAGGCTTCGGTGGAGCGCATGCTTCAGGTCAAGTTGCCTGTCGCAAAAGCCGCGTAAAACCAGATCGGAACAGAAAAATGACCAGCCGCATCGACAATGTGATCGAGGCGAAAGGCGCGCTCATTCTGGGCGCAGGCGTTGCGGGGCTTTTCACCGCGCTCAAACTCGCGCCCTTCCCCGCCCTTGTCCTGGCAGGCACGCGGCCCGGCGTTTCAGGCTCCAGCGCCTGGGCGCAAGGCGGCATTGCGGCGGCGATGGACCCGGCAGACAGCTGGCGCTTTCACGCCGAAGACACGCTGGCGGCAGGCGCAGGCATGTGCGAACCCGACGTCGCCGAATTTGTGGCGCGTGAAGCACCTGCCCGCATCGAAGACCTGATCGCCTATGGCGCGCCGTTCGACCGCAAAGCGGATGGCACACTGGCGCTGGGGCGCGAGGCGGCACATTCGGTCAATCGCATTGTGCATGCCAAAGGAGACCGCGCGGGCGCCGAAGTCACCCGCACACTTGCGGAACGCGCCGCCGAAACACCCTCCATCACGTTGCTCGAAGGCTTTCACGCGCTCGAACT
>DATJDE010000503.1:0-10408 GCA_035497595.1 Rhizomicrobium sp.
GCAGGGGGATTCCTGGTCGCTCGCCTGGACCGATCCGCGTTTTGCTAGCGGCCTTGTCAGCGTCGTTCTGCCCCATGGGGTAGATGCAGCCGCGCTCGCAGGCCTCACGCTGGATAGCGCCAGTTGGGCCACCGTCGCCCCCATTGCCGCGCGCCTCCGGGCCAGCGATGTCGTGGTGGCAGACTTTAATCCCGGCCAAAACAGCGTCCGGCTCAAGCGGCTCGCAGCCGGCATGCCTCTCCCGGCGAACATAGACTCGCCCGGCAAAACCCCTGCCGCCGCCGCCGAGGCTGCGTTCAATACGATCCTGGATTTCTGGAAAAATAAATCCGCAGTCGATTTCAACCAAAGATCCCACCTCACCGTCGAAGCGCGGTTTTCCTCGCTCTCCGAATGGGCCGCCCTGCAAGCGAAACTCGGCGCCGTTCCAACCGTTGTCGGTATAGATATGGTGGCCTTCAATCTCAGTGAGGCAAGGTTGGCGCTGGCCTATGCTGGCAATTTCGAGCAATTGCGCGGTGCCCTTGCCGATGCCGGAATCGCGATGACATCGCGCGACGGCACCTGGTGGCTCTCCCGCGCCGAGGGGCTGAAGTGACGGCATTGCTGCGGCAGATCCCCAATGCGCTGACAGGCTTGCGCCTGGCCTGCGCGCCGCTTACCGCGCTGTTGCTGTATACCCACGCTTATCCTGCGGCGCTCGCGGTGTTCGTGTTCGCGGGCCTCACCGATGCCGCCGATGGTTTCCTCGCCAAACGCTTCGGGCTCGATACCAAGCTCGGGGCCTGGCTCGATCCGGCGGCAGACAAATTGCTGATGCTCGCCTCTTTTCTCGCGCTCACTTACATCGCGGTCGCGCCGGTCTGGCTCACGGTGCTGGTGCTGGCGCGCGATGCGGCCATCGTGGCCGCCGTGCTGTTGGCAAAATATATGGGCTGGCCCTTGCGGGTGGCGCCGCAGTTTCTTGGCAAACTCAGCACCGCCATTCAGGTGATCTATGTCGGGCTCATGCTCGTGCTGCTTGCAGCCGGGCTCGATATGCCGCGCCTTGTCTATGCCGCGGCAGCGGCGACGGCAGTCTTCACCCTTGCCTCATGGCTGTCTTATGCGCAGGTCTTCTTCCGTGCCGCGATCCGCCACAGCCGTCCGGCCTGATCCATGCCCGCGCAACTGACCCTGTCCTGGGAAATGTCGCCCGCGCTGGGCCGCGGTGATTTCATTGTCGCGCAAGGCAATCGCGCGGCGGTGCAACTGATCGACCGCTGGCCCGATTGGCCTGGCCCCGCCGCGATCCACGGCCCGACCGGTGCAGGCAAATCCCATCTCGCCGCCGCATGGGCGGCAGCGTCCGGCGCCAAAATCCTCACCGCCACAGCACTCAATCTCGAAACAGTGTCACAGCTGCCTGCGGGAGATGCCATCGTGGTCGAAGATGTCGACAGCGCCCTGCCCAGCGACATCCGCGACCGCGCGCTGTTTGCCTTGTTCGAACGCGGCACGCCTTTTTTACTGACCGGGCATGACGCCCCGCCGGGCTGGGCGACAGTGCTGCCCGACCTGACCTCGCGCTTCGCCGCGTTGCTCGCCTTCCCGATCTGGGCGCCAGACGACGCACTGCTCGCCAGTATCGCGCGCAAACTCTTCACCGACCGCCAGCTCGTGGTGCCCGAAGCGGTGATCTCCCAGATGATCCTGTCCCTCGAACGCTCCCCCGCCGCGATCCGCGATTTCGTCGCCCACGCCGATGCCAGGGCGCTTGCCGAAAAACGCCCCGTCACAACGGCACTGATCCGCGATCTGCTTACCTGACTCCAATATCGTCGAGCCGTGCCTGTAGCGACAGGCGGTCGAGACGTTTCACAGGCAGAAGCGTAAAAAGCTCGATCCGCCGTTCCAATCGCAAAAAGGCATCGCGAAATGCAAAGGCGATTGTTGTGTCATCGCCTTCTACCGCCGCCGGGTCGGGCACACCCCAATGGGCGGTGATCGGCTGCCCCGACCAGACCGGGCACGGTTCATTGGCTGTCTGATCGCAAACGGTAAAAACAAAATCCAAAACCGGCGCGTCAACTTGGGAAAATGCATCCCAGCTTTTGGAGTGCAAATTCTCAATCGGAAAATCAAGCCGTCGCAACAGCGCCAGCGTATGCGGGTTTACATCGCTGTTGGGAGCTGACCCGGCAGAATAAGCCCTGAATTTTCCATTGCCGACACGGTTGAGAATCGCCTCGCCCATAATCGATCGGGCCGCGTTTCCTGTGCAGAGAAACAGAACATTGTAGATGCGATCAGCGGATTGCGAAGGCATGGCACATGCCCTAACCGCAACAGGCGCTTTTGGGACCGCAAGCCGCGTCCGCAGTGGAAACCTGCGGCACATCCTCACCATAGGCCGTCGCGTCTCCGAGACTGAAAAACGTCTCCCAGCGCAGGCCGGATGGATCGCTCACCCAGTTCTTGTTCGATTGCGCATAACAACACAGCGCTGCTTCCTGATCGTGGGTCTGTTCACCCGCAGCCTTCAGCCGTGTCGCAATCTCGCGCAGCTCGTCATCGCTCTCCACCTGAATACCCACATGGTCGAGCCCGGCAGCACCGCCCCGCGTGGAAATTGCCAGATTGACCTTCGGGTCTTCCAGCATCCATTTCGCATAATCGTCTTTGATCACGCTTGGGCTCACGCCAAACAGCGTCGAATAAAACCCGACGGAGCGTTTCAGATCGTCCACCGCAATATGCATATGCAGGCGTTTCATGAGGCGGCATCCTTTTGACGGGGTGAACAACATCCATTGGCAACTGCCGCCAGCGGGGCGCAAATTTCAGCCCGCCCGGCACAACAGTCTTCGGTGAGAAAAAGCAGCAGATCGCGCATCGCCGTATAGTCGGCGGAATAAAAGATCGATCGTCCCTCCCGCCGCGCTTCAACCAGCCCCGCATTGGCGAGCACCAGAAGCTGGGCCGATGCGGTGTTGGGGGCGGCTCCCTGGTTGCGGGCAATCTCGCCCGCGGCCAGACCTTGCGGCCCCGCTTTGACCAGCAGCCGAAAAATATCCAGCCGCCCATCCTGGGCGAGGGCGGAAAGGCGTTTGAGGGCAATTATCGTTTCCATATTTCAACAATCAATGAAATATAGAAGTGAGTCAACACCGCCCGCCATGACACCTTCACAATCCTGGGCTAGCCTCGCCGCATGGCTGAACAGAAAATCACCTTCGCGCAGGGGCAGGAAGTCCCTGCCGAGATCGCCTGGAGCGCGGGGGCGGCACCGCAAGCCATTGATCTGTCGTCACCTTCTCGTTTCGTGAACCGTGAATTGTCGTGGCTGGCCTTCAACCGCCGGGTGGTGGAAGAAGCCCAGAACAAAACCCATCCGCTGCTCGAACGGGTCCGCTTTCTGGCAATTTCGGCCTCCAATCTCGATGAATTCTACATGGTCCGCGTCGCCGGGCTGAAAGCCATGGTGCAGGCCCATGTCGCCACCCCCAGCGCCGATGGCCTCACCCCCGCCCAGCAGCTTGCCGAAGTGGAGCAGGTGGCAAGCCAGATCATCGCCGATCAACAGGCCATCTGGGTCGAATTGCGGGCCGATTTACGTGCCGCCGGTCTTTCGGTGCTCGAACCGGCCGAACTCACCCAGGCCGATCGCGCCTTTCTGGAAAAAGACTTTCGCGAGCAGATTTTCCCGGTCCTGACCCCAATCGCCATCGATCCGGCCCACCCGTTCCCCTTCATTCCCAATCTCGGCTTCGCCATGGCCTTGCGCCTCAAGCGCCGCCGCGATGGGCGTATCGTCACCGCTTTGTTGCCGGTGCCTCAGCAATTGCAGCGTTTCATCGCGTTGCCGGTGCGCGACAAGGCGTTGCGCTTCGTCGCGCTCGAAAGCGTGATCGAGATGTTTCTCAGCCATCTCTTTCCCGATCACACCCCCACAGCCGTCGGCATGTTCCGCATCCTGCGCGACAGCGATGTCGAGATCGAAGAAGAAGCCGAAGACCTCGTCCTGCTGTTTGAATCGCTGCTCAAGCGGCGCCGCCGCGGCTCGGTGATTCACATGAAATGCAGTGCGTCGATGCCGGCGGATTTGCGCGACTTCATCGCCGAACGGCTCGATCTGGATCAAAGCGATCTCGTCATCCAGCACATGATGGGCCTGTCCGATCTTGGCCAGATCATCATC
The DNA here is from genome assembly GCA_035497595.1 of Rhizomicrobium sp. Taxonomy (GTDB): domain Bacteria; phylum Pseudomonadota; class Alphaproteobacteria; order Micropepsales; family Micropepsaceae; genus Rhizomicrobium. The sequence continues at coordinate 4,181 of DATJDE010000503.1, forward strand.
GACCGCCGCCCCGATCTGCTGTTCAAGCCCTATATCGCCCGCTTCCCCGAACGCATCCGCGATTTCGGCGGTGATTGCTTTGCCGCCATCCGCGCCAAGGATCTCATCGTCCACCATCCGTTCGAAAGTTTCGATGTGGTGGTCCAGTTTATCCGCCAGGCAGCGCTCGATCCCAATGTGGTCGCGATCAAACAGACGCTCTATCGCACTTCGCAGGATTCCCCCATCGTCAAGGCGCTGATCGAGGCCGCCGATGCCGGAAAATCGGTGACCGCCGTGGTCGAGCTCAAAGCCCGCTTCGACGAAGCCGCCAACATCAAATGGGCGCGCGATCTGGAACGGGCGGGTGTTCAGGTGGTCTACGGTTTCATCGAACTGAAAACCCACGCCAAGGTGAGCCTTGTGGTACGCCGCGAAGGCGCGCGCCTGCGCAGTTACGTGCATTTCGGCACCGGCAATTATCACGCCATCACCGCCAAAGTGTATACCGACCTGTCGCTCTTCACCGCCGATCCGGCGCTGGGGCGCGATGCCGCCAAGCTGTTCAACTTCATCACCGGCTATGCCGAACCCGACAGTCTGGAAAAGATCGCGATCTCACCGCTCACCTTGCGCAAACATCTGCTCCATTCCATCGCCGATGAAATCACCCACGCCCGTGAGGGGCGCCCCGCCGCCATTTGGGTCAAACTCAATTCCCTCGTCGATCCCGAACTGATCGACTGTCTCTACAAGGCCAGCCGTGAAGGGGTGAAAATCGAACTGGTGGTGCGCGGCATCTGCTGTTTGCGCCCCGGCGTGCCCGGCCTGTCGGACAATATCCGCGTCAAATCCATCGTCGGGCGTTTTCTCGAACATGGCCGCATTGTCGCCTTCGGCGCGGGCCATGGCCTGCCGTCGCCCAAGGCACGCGTCTACATTTCCTCGGCGGACTGGATGCCCCGCAATCTGGATCGCCGCGTCGAAGCCCTGGTCCCGATCGAAAACCCCACCGTGCATCAACAGGTGCTGGATCAGATTCTCGGCGCCCAGTTGAAAGACACGGTTCAGTCCTGGCAGATGCACAGTGATGGGACATATGTTCGCGATTCCGCAGGTTCCGACCCCAGCGCGTTCTGCGCACACACCTATTTCATGACGAATCCGTCTCTCTCGGGCCGTGGCCGCGCCTTGAAGAAATGAGGTCGCGGGTTTCCATCTCGCAACTGCCCAATTAAACTCCCGCCCGTGAGCTTCGTGACAACCCATGTTGACCCGCCGGACACCTCTGCGCGCCCCTTCGCGCGTGAGGGCGATATACGCACGGGCCATGTTGCGGTGGTCGACATTGGTTCCAACTCCGTGCGCCTTGCGGTGTTCGAAGGGTTCAGCCGCAGCCCCGCCACGCTGCACAATGAAAAAGCGATCTGCGCCATCGGGCGCGGCATGGTGTCCACCGGCGAGCTCAATGCCGATGGTGTGGTGCTGGCGCTGAACGCGCTCGCCCGCTATCGCAGAATCGCCGATGCGCTGGGCGTCCCCATCCGCGAAGCTGTGGCGACGGCCGCCGCGCGCGATGCGGCCAACGGTCCCGATTTCATCGCCCGCGCGGAAGCGGCCTGGGGCAGCCCTATCCGCGTGTTGTCCGGTGAAGAAGAAGCGCGCCTCGCCGCCGAAGGCGTGCTCTCCGGCACACCGGATGCCGATGGGCTGGTGGCCGATCTGGGCGGCGGCAGCCTCGACATGGTGACGGTGCGCAGCGGCCAGGCGGGGGCGGCGATGACGCTGCCCTATGGTCCGTTGCGCCTGATCGATCTTGCGAAAGACGATGCGGAACGCGCCCGCCGCATCGTCGATGACGGTCTGCTCGCCCTCAGCCATCTCGGCAGTCTCGAAAACCGTTCGCTTTACGCGGTGGGCGGCATCTGGCGCAGCTTTGCGCGCGTCGATATGGAAACAACCAACTATCCGCTGCATGTGCTGCACCAATATGCCATCCCGCGGTCGCGTGCGCTCAAACTGTGCAAGGTGGTGTCGCAACTGTCGCGCAAATCAGCGGAGCGGATGAAGGTGATCTCGCGCCGCCGCGCCGAAGCCTTGCCCTATGGCGCCATTGTGCTCGAACGGCTGCTGCTCGAAGCAAACTTCAAAGAGATCGTGGTCTCCGCCTTCGGCCTGCGTGAAGGGTTGCTGCATTCTCACTTAAGCGATGCCGAACGGGTCAAGGATCCGCTGCTGGATTTCGCCAAAGATATGAACGCCCGCGAATCGCGCATCCCCGCCCATGCCGAAGACATCGTCACCTGGTCCAGGGCGCTTTATCCCGCCGAAACCGCAGAGCTTGCCCGCGTGCGCCACGCCGCCTGCCTGTTCTCGGATGTGAACTGGCGCCGCCACCCCGATGATCGCGCCTTTGGTGCCTTCAACCAGATTTTGACCGCACCGTTCTGCGCCGCCGATCACCGCATCCGCGCGCTCATCGCCACCGCGATCTATCACCGCTATTCCGGCGATGAGGATTTTCCCCGCCAGCTCAAACAGGCCGGCCTGCTCAATGCCGGGGACGAACTCTACGCCCGCATCCTCGGCCTCACTTTGCGGCTGGCTTTTGCGCTGTCGGCCTCGGCGGCGGGCCAGTTGGCGCACTACCCCTTGCGCCTGACCTCAAGCCGCCTTGTGCTCGAAGTTCCCCAAAGCGCACGCGCCATCGCCACCGATCCGGTGCAAAAACGCCTTACCGCATTGGCCGCCAGCCTCAATCGCAAGGCGGAAATCGTGATTTCCTAAAGCTAACTTGCATCAAAGCCTGATATAAGGCTCTAACAGACCAACGCGAGGGTCGAAGGAGACAGTCCCATGGGTGCCTTGAGCATCTGGCACATTCTGATTCTGGTCATAGTTGCCGTTCTTCTGTTCGGTGGCCGGGGCAAGATTTCCGATCTGATGGGCGATGTGGCGAAAGGCATCAAAAGCTTCCGCCAGGGCCTGAACGAGCCCGAAGAACCGCGCCCGCTGCCCGACCGCCGCGACGAAAAGGATAGCGTCGGCAGATAACCGCCAGGCCTGCATTTTCCGGCCCACACGCACTCGAAAGCCATGTTCGATCTGAGCTGGAGCGAAATCCTTATCGTGCTGATCGTGGCGCTGGTCGTGGTCGGTCCCAAAGACCTGCCGCGCCTGATGCATATGGTCGGCCGCTGGCTGGGCAAAGCCCGCGCCATGGCAAACGAATTCCGCAAAAGCTTCGATGAAATGGCCCGTCAGGGCGAGCTGGATGAACTGCGTAAGGAAATCGCCGCCTTGCGTGCCGAGCGCCCGCTGGCATCCCTCGATCAATCCATCGAGCACGGCATCTCCCCCGCCAGGCCCCCTGCTGAACCGCCGCAAGCGGAGACCCCGCCCGAACCGCCTGTCAAAGCCGACACGCCGTGACCACACCGGATGCCAAAGACGAAGCGGCTATTGAGGCGACCAAGGCGCCGCTGATGGAGCACTTGGTCGAGCTGCGCAAAAGGCTGTTGTGGTCGCTCGCCACTTTCGCGGTCTGCTTTCTCATCTGTTTCAGCTTCGCCGAGCCGATCTATGGCTTTCTTACCGAGCCACTGGCGCATGCGCTGAAGGGCCAGCCCAACGCCCATCTGATCTATACGGCGCTGTACGAGACCTTTTTCACCTATGTGAAAGTCGGCATGTTTGCGGGCATCTGCCTCGCTTTCCCGATCATCGCGGCGCAAATCTGGATGTTCGTTGCCCCCGGCCTGTACCGGCAGGAGCGCAACGCCTTCCTGCCCTTTCTGGTGGCAACGCCGGTCCTGTTCACCATCGGGGCCGCCTTTGTGTTTTATGTGATGCTGCCCTTCGCCATCCGCTTTTTCGTCGGCTACGAAAGCAAAGGCGGCAACGGCACGCTCGGCATCGAGCTTCAGGCCAAGGTCAGCGAATATCTCGATTTCGTGATGACCCTGATCTTCGCCTTTGGCCTCACCTTCCAACTGCCGGTGCTGCTCACCTTGCTGGGCCGGGTCGGTATCGTCACCGCGCAGCAATTGCGTGCCACCCAGCGTTATGCGGTGGTCGGCATTTTCGCGGTGTCCGCCGTCTTCACCCCGCCCGATGCGATCAGCATGATCAGCCTCGCAATCCCGCTCTGCGCGCTCTACGAAATTTCGATCTGGTGCGTGAAATGGATCGAGCGCGGCAGAGCCCGTCAGGCCAGCCAGACCTCCGCCACCTAAGCGGGCGAAGCCCGCGGGACCGCCAAAACTGTTAACTGTGTTTACGCTTCGCCACTACCTGCGCGCGAAAATGCAGGTGCAACCGGGAAGGGCACAAAGTTTGCTTTAACCATGCCTGTCAACCTTGTGGGGCAGTCGATGTCATTGAAGCCAACACTTTGCGCAGCCGTATTTGCCGCCGCCATGGCCCTGGCACTCCCCGCCAGTGCTGGCGTCGCAACGTATGACGATCAAAGTGCCTGGTCCGCTGCTGCTGGCGGGCCGGTCACCAACACCACGGAAGATGCGCGCGTCGATGGCCTTCCGATCTTCGACATTACCCTCAATGATGGTGTGGCGCTGACCCTGTCGCCTTACGCGTCCGTCGCCCATGCCGGTTCGGTTGCGACGGGCTGGGAGACGTGGGCGCACAGCTATACCGGTGCGGTCTATGCCAGCACCTACGATCTCACCGCCGAGCTTTCGCCGGTCTCGGCCTTCGGCTTCGAAATCGAACCGGCCAGTATGGACAGCAGCTACACCATCACCCTGACCCTTGATGACAGCACGGTGTTGATGCAGTCGGTCGCGGGCGACAGCGGCGCCAAATTCTTCGGCTGGGTGGGGCAGGGCATCAAATCCTTCACCATCTCCGCCGCGCAGGGCAGCAACGGCTTCGCCTTCGGCAATTTCTTCAGCGTCGCCGACACGGCAGTCCCCGAACCCGCCTCCCTCAGTCTGTTTGGCGCGGGCCTGATCGGGCTATCCCGCCTGCGTTCCAAACGCCGGCGCGCCTGAGCGAGCCAAAACGCGTTGAAAGCGCCACCTTTCCAGGTGGCGCTTTTTTTTGCCTGACCTCTTGGTTTGTATGAAATAATACCTAAATAAGAGACGAAATCTTGGGAATTGTGACTTATTATGGAGATATCACCCCGGCCCCCCCTCCCGCAGAAAAATGAGGTTCAATTGGGCACGGGCAAATGCCATTACCCAGTCCCGCTCAGGACGCATCGCCATGCATGACATCCGCGCCATCCGCGAAGATCAGGAAGCCTTTACGACCGGCCTCAAGCGCAGAGGGCTTGCCGATGCGCCAAGCCTGACCACCGAAATCCTCGACCGCGACCATGCCTTGCGCGCCCTGCTCACCCGCCTTCAGGAGGCACAGGCCCGCCGCAACGAAGCCTCCAAGCTGATCGGGCAGGCCAAGGCGAAAAAGGATGACGCCCAGGCCGCAGCCCTGATGGCCGAAGTTGCCGGGCTGAAAGACGAGATCCAAAAAGGCGAAGACGAAGAACGCAGCCTCAGAAAAGCACTAGATGAACGTCTGGCCGCGATCCCCAACCTTCCTGCCGCCGATGTGCCGGAAGGCGCCGATGAAAGCGGTAACATAGAAGTCCCGGCCCGCGCCTTCGGCACGCCTGCGGGCAAAAACGCCGCCAAAGAACATTTCGATCTGGGCGAAGCCCTCGGCCAGATGGATTTCGACCGCGCCGCCAAAGTCTCCGGCGCGCGCTTTGTCTATCTCAAATCGGGGCTTGCCCGCCTCGAACGCGCGCTGGGCAATTTCATGCTCGACCTGCAAACCGGCGAACATGGCTATACCGAAATGCAGGTGCCGCTTCTGGTGCGCGACGACGCTGCCTTCGGCACCGGCCAATTGCCGAAATTTTCCGAAGATCTGTTCCGCACCACCAATGATTTCTGGCTCATCCCCACCGCCGAAATCTCGCTGACCAATTACGTCCGCGACGAAATCCTCGGTGAAGACCAACTGCCCTTGCGCCTCACCGCCTGGACCCCGTGCTTTCGCTCGGAAGCAGGCTCTGCGGGTAAAGACACGCGCGGCATGATCCGCCAACACCAGTTCTCCAAGGTCGAACTCGTCTCCATCACCGCGCCCGAACACTCGGTCAGTGAACACGAACGCATGACCGATTGCGCGCAAGAGGTCTTAAAGCGCCTCAACCTGCCGCATCGTGTGATGACCCTGTGCAGTGGCGATATGGGGTTCTCCGCGGTGAAAACCTATGAC
>DATJDE010000504.1:0-2349 GCA_035497595.1 Rhizomicrobium sp.
ATGGCGCTTGGCGATCTCGATCTTCTCGTCCTCGGTGTAGCCGGGGATGCGAATGATCTCCATGCGGTCCATCAGCGGCTGCGGCATGTGCAGGCTGTTGGCAGTGGTGACGAACATCACGTCCGACAGATCGAAATCGACCTCCAGATAATGGTCGTTGAAGGTGTGGTTCTGCTCGGGGTCCAATACCTCCAGCAGCGCCGATGAGGGATCACCGCGCCAGTCCGCACCCAGCTTGTCGATCTCGTCCAGCAGGAACAGCGGATTGGCCGTCTTTGCCTTCTTCATCGACTGGATGATCTTGCCAGGCATGGAGCCGATATAGGTCCGCCTGTGGCCACGGATTTCGGATTCATCGCGCACACCACCCAAAGACATGCGGACATATTCACGGCCCGTTGCCTTGGCGATGGACTTTGCGAGCGATGTCTTGCCGACACCCGGAGGGCCGACGAGGCACAGGATCGGGCCTTTCATTTTGCCCGCGCGCTGTTGCACCGCCAGATATTCCAGGATGCGTTCCTTGACCTTCTCCAGGCCATAGTGATCGCCAGCCAGAACTTCTTCGGCCTGCACAATGTCTTTTCTGACCTTGCTCTTCTTGCCCCATGGCAAGGACAGCAGCCAGTCGAGATAGTTGCGCACGACGGTCGCTTCGGCGCTCATCGGCGACATGGAGCGAAGCTTCTTCACTTCGCCTGCCGCTTTTTCGCGCGCTTCCTTCGAGAGCTTGGTCTTGCGGATGCGCTCTTCCAGCTCGTTCATCTCGTCGCGGCCTTCGTCGCCTTCGCCGAGTTCTTTCTGGATCGCCTTCAGCTGCTCGTTCAAATAATACTCGCGCTGCGTCTTCTCCATCTGGCGTTTCACGCGGGAGCGGATTTTACGCTCCACCTGCAACACGCTGACTTCGGATTCGATCAAAGCGAGCACTTTTTCCAGACGTGCAGCCGTATCCAGTGTCTCCAGCAATTGCTGGCGATCTGCGATCTTCACCGACAGATGCGAGGCAATGGTATCGGCAAGCTTGGCCGGGTCTTCGATCTGCGCAACAGAGGCCAGCGTTTCAGCCGGAACCTTTTTGTTGAGCTTGATATACTGCTCGAAATTGGCTTTGGCCGTGCGGATCAGCGCCTCGGTTTCTTTCGTGTCGCCTTCATCATCGGGAATCTTCTCGATGGTGGCCTGAAAGAAATCGGTGCGGGAGCTGAAGCCGGTGACGCGCGCGCGGCCCTTGCCTTCGACCAGCACGCGAACGGTCTGGTCGGGCAGCTTGAGCAGTTGCAGCACGGTGGCGAGCGTGCCGATGCGATGCAGCCCGTCATTCGACGGGTCATCATCAGCCGCATTCTTTTGCGTGAGCAGCAGAATCTGCTTCTCTTCGGTCATGACCTCTTCGAGCGCGCGCACGGATTTTTCGCGCCCGACAAAGAGGGGGACGATCATGTGTGGGAAAACGACGATATCACGCAGCGGCAGAACCGGCGCAGTCAGCACCACCGTTTCACCACCCGCTTCTTCCACTTTTTTGGTCTCGTCTTGCTCAGACATCTTGTTCTCCTGCCGGGTCCGAATCCCGGACACCGGATTATGCCCCCATCACCCCCTAACAGGCTGTGACAAAAGGGCTGCGATGACCCCGAAAGGCGGGCGTCTCAACAAGAAAAGTGGGTTGGCTGTGGGCAAGTTTCAAGATGTAGGGGGGAGACCGGAAAATGGCGCGTCAATGCGCCAAAGCGGAACCAACGCGCCCCGTGCACGCATCTTGCCACTGAAAAGATAAGAAGCTCAGGGCCGCGCTTCAAGGACCAGATTGAACGGCGTTTGCGTGGCCAGGTGGAACTTCGAGAAACCGCCCTTGTCCACCACAACCTCACGCAAGCGTTTTTCACCCGCCTGCGCGCCGAGCGCCGGGCCGCCGCGCGCCAGCGACACCGGCACACAAACGAGTGACGAGGCGCCATAGAACATCCGCCCGACGGGGTTGAGATTCTCCGCCACCGCATCGCCCGCGAACGGCTCCACGAGCATGCAGGTGCCATCGGCCTTCAATGCGGCGTGCGCATGTTTTGCCGCGCCCACCGGGTCGGCCATATCGTGCAGGCAATCGAAGAAGGCGATGAGGTCGAAATCTGCCCCCGCATAGCCTGCGGCATCCGCCGTTTCGAAGCGGACATTGGTCAACCCCTCTTCTTTTGCGAGGCGCTGCGCCACCTCGATCGAGGGGGCGTGATAGTCGTAACCGACGAACTGTGATTTCGGATAGGTGCGCGCCATCAGCAGCGTACTGGCGCCATGGCCGCAGCCAATATCGGCGACGCGGGCGCCTTTGCTCAGCTTTTCCACCACTCC
>DATJDE010000505.1:0-6962 GCA_035497595.1 Rhizomicrobium sp.
AAAGAGGATGCGCCTGTGCCGCGCGGCGCCTTTGGCGATTATGCGGCGTTTGACGGGGTGATCACTTTTCCGGGGCGGCAAACTTGTGTGTTGCTGCCGCTGGACGCGCTGCTCGCGGCGTTTGACGGCTGATCAGACTGAGGCCGAGCTGGAATGGGTGATCCGGTGGCCGAAGGCGGCGAGGCGGATTTCGCCATAGGTGGTTTCTTCTGCACTGAAATTGAAGACGCACAACACGTCGCCTGCCGCGTGCGTGCGGCGGAAGGCGAGAATGTGGGCTGGTGCGTCGAGGAAGCTGATGTCGCCGGATTGGAGGGCGGGGTTGGCTTTGCGTAAGGCCAACATGCTGCGGGTGAAATGCAGGGTGGAGTTTGGGTTGGATTGTTGTTCGGTTACGGCGAGGCCTGCATGGGTCGGCGAGACCGGGAGCCAGGGTTTGCCGGTGGTGAAGCCGAGGTTTGGTTCATTGGCGTTCCACGGCATGGGGGTTCGGCAGCCGTCCCGGCCTTTGTGTTGGGGGTAGTAGAGATCGCCCACCGGATCGCGCAGTTGAGCGCGCGTAAGATCGGCTTCGGGCAGGCCGAGTTCTTCGCCCTGGTAGAGCAGGACCGTGCCTTTCAACGTGAACAATAAAGCGAGCAGCATTTTTGCGAGTGCGGGGGCTGCGTTTTCTCCGCCGTAGCGCGAGATGGTGCGCACCACATCGTGGTTGGAGAAGCTGATGCAGGGCCAGTGGGCCGGGTGTTTGCCAAGCTGGGCGTAGTGGTTCTGGAAAAATTTCGGGTCTAGTTTTCGTTGCAGCAGCATGGGGAAGCTGTAGCCGGAATGCAGGCCCTCATCGGGGGCAGCGAAACAGCCGGAGCGTTCGGCCAGTTCGGAGAATTCGCCGAAGACAAAGCGGTTTTCGTGGCGCTCCACCGTTTGGCGGATCGCACTTAGCATTGTGATGTTTTCGGGCAGGTTGCTGTCGTTTATGTGCTGTTGAAGATCGGGGGCGTGTTGCCAGGTATGATTGGTGCGTTCGGCAATTGGCACAGGCGGATTGTTGGTCAGTTTTGCGTCGTGCAGATAGGCGTTTGCGACATCTAGGCGAAAACCATCCGCGCCGCGTTTCAGCCAGAGATCGAGCACATTGAGGGCGGCTTTACGCGCGTCTTCGTTGCGCCAGTTCAGTTTGGGTTGCTGGCGCAGGAATTTGTGGTGGTAATATTGGCGGCGGGCCGGTTTGTAGGCCCAGGCGGGGCCTGCGAAGACGGCGAGCCAGTTGTTGGGGGCGGTGCCGTCGTCTTTTGGGTCGGCCCAGACATACCAATCCGCTTTATCGCTGCCCGGCTTTTGGCTTTCGCTGAACCAGGCGTGTTCATCCGACGTATGCGCCAGCACTTCATCGAGCAGGATTTTGAGGCCGCGGGCGTGGGCGGCGGCGACCAGCGTGTCGAAATCTTGCAGCGTGCCGTAATCGGGGTGGATGTTTTCGTAATCGGCAACATCATAGCCCCAGTCGCGGTTGGGCGAGGGGTGGATGGGGGAGAGCCAGATCGCATCCACGCCCAGCGCGGCGATATAATCCAGTTTGGAGATCAGGCCGTTCAGATCGCCCTGCCCGTCTGCGTTGGAATCGCAAAAACTGCGCAGGTAGACCTGATAGACGACCGCGCCTTGCCACCATGGCGTGGTCATTGCCGCGCTTTGCTTTCAAAATAGAGCGCGTACAGCGTGGTGATGTGGGCGATGAGATTTTCCTTGAGCACGCCGCGCGGCTTGCGGCTGACGAAGCGGGCCAGCACGAACATGGTGCCGTTGGAGAGAATGAACGACAGCGTTGGTAGATCTATTGGTTCATAGGCGGCGTAGTTCTGCGCCATGAACATGCGCATGGCATCGAGCATATAGGCCTCGAATGCATCGATGAACGCAGTAGTGCCGGTGGCTTGCCAGTTGTTGGCGAGTTCGGTGAAGAGTTTTTCGTTTTGCTCGAAATAGTCGAACGCCACTTCCAGCACGGCGCGGATGGCGGTGGGCGCATCGGCGTTGAGCAGGAGGGGAATCTTCTCGTCCAACCGCGCGGTGATGGCGTTGATCTCCCGCTCGATCAGGGCGGCGAACAGTTCTTCGCGGTTCTCGAAATATTGATAGAGCGAGCCGACGCTCACCCCTGCTCGCTCGGCGATGTGGTTGGTCGTCGTCTGCGCCCAGCCTCTTTCGGCCACCGTGAGGGCGGTCGCTTCGATCAGCACTTCCACGGTCTGGCGGGAGCGCTGCTGGGTGGGCACTTTTTTCATGCGGTCCCTTTTTTCAAGGTCACATTTTCACGAAGCCCTCTTTTCACAGGGCCCCCATTTCACGAGGTCAACGCGAATTGAAAGCGAGCAATTATTCGCATTATTCAGGGGTGCATTCAAGAGGGCGTAAACATGGATCTCGATACATTGCTGGATCAGGCCCAGGCCCTGCCAGCGCCGGCCATACCCGCGCGCCACGGGCAGGAGATAAAACGGGCGCGCCGGATCAGCGCGCGGCTTGGCAAAGTGCTGCTGCGCAATAGCGACCCCACCGAGGCCGAATGGACCATGCTTGGCCGCGCTTTGCTGCGCGGCGACGCCGAGATGGACGATCTGGTGAGCTGGATGGCCAGTGGCGGGCTGGGCGAAGGGCGCGCTCTGTTTGACCAGGCGCTGGAGCATGGGATCGACTCGCTGGCCGATGCGCCTGCCCCGCTGCGCGCATTTTTCGCCCGTTACGATGTGCCGCCGCCCTGGCTCGATATGGCTGAGGTGGAACACGGCGCTCAAATTGCACGGATGCAGGGCAATATGGGCAGCTATATTTTGCGCGATGGCGCGTTGATGGGCGGTTATCAGGCGCCAGGTTTCAACAAGGTGCTGGTGATGACCGGCGCGCTCAGCAAGGGACCATCGAAACGGCTCGCCGAGACCAGCCAATGGTGGCTCAATTGCACCGACACGGGCGGCATGACGCGCTTTGGCGCGGGCTTTAAAAGCACGCTGCGGGTGCGGCTCATTCATGCGCTGGTGCGCCGCCATGTGGCGACCACGGCGGATTGGGATGTGGCGCAGGATGGCATTCCACTCAACCAGCTTGATATGGCGGCGACGCAATTGGCGTTTGGCCCCGTCTATCTGGTGGGGGCGCGCACGCTTGGCATTGTGCTGACAAAACGTGATGGCGCGGCGCTGATGCATCTCATGCGCTATGCGGGTTATCTGATGGGGATCGAGGAAGCGCTGTTGCCGACATCGGAAAAACAGGGGCAGCGGATGATTTATCACATGCTGCTCAGCGTTGTGGGGCGGCCCGATGCAGAGGGCCATACCCTTGCTTTGTCACTCGCCAATGAACCGCTTGATCGGCCTTATCCGAATTTTGCGCGAGTGCGGGCCTGGGCGACGCGGGAGGCGCATTTGAGTGTGAATGTGTTTTTTCTTGGTCTGCCGGGGATGGAAAATCTGGGGCTGCCGCGGCGCTATATTCCGTGGTTTCCGCTTGCGGCGATGCCGTTCAATTTTGTGCGCTCAATTGCGAGCCGCTTTGCGCGTGAGCGCTTCGCGCGTAGCGGGCGGCGGGCGCAGCAGGCATGGGTGCGTTCGCTCACGGGCACGCGGCAAAAGATTGGCGGCGCGGCGGCGAAGATTGTGGAAGCGGTTTAGAAAAGAAAACTGTCATTCCCTTCCCCTCGCTACGCTGCGCTTCACTCGCCGGGAATGACATGAAAAGAAAAACCCCGCGAGCATTGCGCTGATGCGCGATGCTCGCGGGGTTTGACAATTTGAGCGTTAAACTTCGTTGGCGTAGGTGATGACTTTGGAGACCAGGCCGTAGGCTTTGGCTTGTTCAGCGCCCATCCAGAAATTGCGGTCGGTGTCGGCGACGACCTTCTCGTAAGGCTGGCCGGTTTCGCGCGCGATGGTGCGGTTGATGCGTTCCTGCATCTTCAGAATTTCTTCCGCCTCGATCGAAATGTCCGAGGCCGGGCCGCGCACGCCGCCGAGCGGCTGGTGCAGCAGGAAGCGGGTGTTGGGCAGGCAGTAGCGGCGTTCCTTGGCGGCGCCGAGATAGATATGCGCGCCAGCGCTTGCCACCCAGCCGGTGCCGATCATCTTCACCTTGGGGCCGACGAAACGGATCATGTCGTGGATCGTGTCGCCCGATTCCACATGGCCGCCCGGTGAGTTGACGATGACGCGGATGTCTTCATCGCTCTCCTGCGCATAGGCGAGCAGTTGGCCCGTCACGCGCTCGGCAAGTTTCATATCGACTTCGCCGAAGATCAGCACGGTGCGCGATTTGAACAGCGCCTGCGCCAATGGCGTCGGCTGGGCCTCGCCCTTATTTTCCTGTTTCTCTTCTTTTTCTTCGTCGAGGCGAACCAAGGTGTACTCCCGCTGACTACGGCTGATTTGGACCCATACTTAAGGGGCGCAGGGCCGAACGTCTACCCGCCCACAACACCGTTTTGGGGCGCTGGCAGCCTTGCTATCGCGGCTTTCATCAGCGGCCCGATGGCGGACTGGATCAGAAGATCGGCCATCATGTCGAGTGGGGTCTGGTCGCGGTTAATAATCACAAGTTTTGCACGGTTTCTCCGGGCAACCACAGGGAAACCCGCCGCTGGCTGCACCAGCAGAGATGAGCCCAGCACAATGAACAGGTCGCAGGAGCGGGAGGCCATTTCGGCCCGCTGCATGGCCTCAGGCGGCATGCCTTCGCCGAAGGAGATGGTGCCGGTTTTCATCAGCCCGCCGCAGGCGGTGCAGCCCGGCGGATCGCCATGTTCCTCAAACCAGGCGCGGATCGGTTCGAGCGGGGCGTGCGCCTCGCAGCGCAGGCATTTGGCGTAGCGGGTGTTGCCGTGCAGCTCGATCACCCGCTCGGGCGGTACACCGGAGTTCTGGTGCAGGTTGTCGATGTTCTGGGTGATGATGGCGCTGACGAGGCCGCGCTTCACCAGATCGGCGATGGCGTGGTGGCCGTCATTGGGCTGGGCGGCGGCATACATCTCTTCGGTCGCGAAACGGCGGCGCCAGGATTCACGCCGCGCATCGGGCGAGGAAACAAATTCGCCGAATTCGATGGGGGCGTATTTGGTCCAGAAACCACCGGGGGAACGAAAATCAGGAATGCCCGATTCGGTGGAAATTCCGGCGCCGGTGAAGACGACCACACGGCGGGCCGCGCCCAGCCTGTCGGCCAGCGCGGTCACACTTTCCTGAAAGTCTTCGTCGTTTGCCGGATCGCTCAGTTCGTCACCTTGGGACAGCTTGCCGAAAGCCATTTGCCATCGAAGGTGGAGGTCATCGAGACCGGCATGCCTTGGGCGATGCCCCTCATTTTGGTGACGCCGCTGAAGCGTTCGGGCGTGGGGAAACGGAACTCCATCTGGCCGGTGCCGCTGATCTCGCCATTGCAGGCGATCTCGGCGGTGAAGCTGTTGGCGGTGCGGTTGGACCGCAGCATCTTGCAGTCTTTCCCGGCCATCGGCAGATCCTGACGATCGATCTCGGCCTGGGTGATGCATTGTTGGGTTCTGATGCCGTTGCTGGTCGGCGTGATGTTCATTTTTTTCAGTTGCGCCTGCACTTCGGGCGGCATCTGGGACAGATCGGGTATCTGCATCTGGGAGCTGCCCATATCCATTTTGGTCGTGATGTCCCACAGGCCGGGTTTGGGGGCGGGGGATGCGGCCCAGGCAGAGGTCGCCAGCGCGGCGGCGGCAATGACCGCGGCGCCCACAGAGGAAACCTGCGTCAAATTCCACATCATTGTATCTTCCCTCGGGTGGATGAATGGCGAATTGACCGCGAAACTGCCATGAAGCCCCCTGACTTGCCATACCGGGCCTTCCACCCAACCGTTCAGGACCTAATCCTTGAGATTACCGATTCACCGCGAAGGCTGGCCGTTTATCGCGATTGCCTGCGTGCTCAATGTCAGTCTGGCGCTTTGGGTGCCGCTGGCCGGGGCGCTGTTTCTACCCATTACCCTCTGGGTGATCGCCTTTTTCCGCGATCCGGTACGCCAGACCCCGCAGGAGCGGGAACTTTATATTTGCCCCGCCGATGGGCGGATGCTGCCGGTTATTGCTTATGCGCCGCCTGAGGAGCTGGAAATGGGCCCTGCCCCCCGCACCCGGCTTTCGGTTTTCATGAACGTATTCAACGTGCATGTGAACCGCATTCCCTGTGACGGAACCGTGGTCTCGATGTCCTACCGGCCGGGCAAGTTTTTCAATGCCTCGTTCGACAAGGCCAGTATCCACAATGAGCGCATGTCTATACGAATTCGCCCTTTGGGGCAGACCGGCCCTGAAAACGACATAGCACTCGTCCAGATTGCGGGGCTGGTGGCGCGGCGAATCGTCTGCGATCTGACCCCTGGCCAGGCCGTGCATCGGGGGGCGAGATTTGGCATTATACGGTTTGGAAGTAGGGTCGATTTGTATTTGCCGACCACGGCAACCATATATGCCAAGCAAGGCGAGATCGTGAAGGCTGGCCAGACTGTTCTGGCAGGATTCTAGGATTAAAGCAGTGCAGCCCAGAAGGTTCCCTCCGCGTTTCGTGCGCGAGCGCGTGGAAGAGATTTCATTTGCAAAACTGGTTCCCAGCGCACTGACGCTGATGGGGCTCGCCAGTGGCGTGACCGCCATCCGCTTTGCCATGGACCATGAATGGAAGTTCGCAGTTGGCGCGATTTTGCTCGCCATGCTGTTCGACATGCTGGACGGGCGGGCCGCGCGGCATCTGGGCGCCGACACCCGCTTTGGCGCGCAGCTTGATTCGCTGGCCGATCTGGTGAGTTTTGGCATCGCGCCTGCGCTGATCGCTTATAACTGGACGCTGTCTGGCCTTGGTGAAATTGGCTGGATCGCGGCTGTGATCTTCTGCGTGTGCTGCGCCATTCGTTTGGCGCGGTTCAACATTCAGGCGCTGCGTGATGAAGGC